>DATCMB010000008.1 GCA_036563615.1 Candidatus Binatia bacterium | reverse complement strand
GGGTTCTCGCCGATCGCCTGTGCGACGCGCTCGATCGCCCCGCCGAGCTCGGCGAGCGGCAGCCCCGACTCGCGCTCGTAGGCGCGAAAGCCACGCTCGAGCGGGGTCGTCAAGACCCCGCCGAAATCCGAGACGAGAGCGCGCGGTCGCGGCCGATCGGTCACGGCAGGGGTCCGCGCACGGTCACGGTTTCGATGCGGAAACGCCGCCGCAGCCAGCGCAGGCCGGCGCGGCGCAGAAGTTCGCGCGTGGGCGGCAGCAGCAAAAGAAGACCGACGACGTCGGTGATGAACCCCGGCGTGACGAGAAACGCGCCGCCGAAGATCACCATCACCCCTTCCTGCACTTCGCGGTGAGGCATCCGCCCGGCGGCGACGGCTGCGCGGAAGCGCCGCCACACGCTCCGCCCCTGGCTTCGCAAAAGCGCAGCACCGAGCAGCGAGTCAGCGGCGAGCAGGGCTACAGTCGGCAGCGCGCCGAGCCAGTCGCCGACCTTGAGGATCACGTACAGCTCGGCGAGCGGCAGAGCGACGAAGAGCGCTGCGAGCCAGAGAAGCGGCATCGCCGCCCGACCCTACTAGCATCGTGAGCGTGGAGAGTCACGAGCTCGAAAACACCCAGGCCGACAGCGGCGGCAGCGCCGGTGACCAGTCGGCCACGGCCGACGGCGGACCTCCGACGGTCGAAGAGGTCCGCGAGGCGCTCACGAACGTGATCGACCCCGAGCTCGGGCTCGACTTCGTCGAGCTCGGCCTGATCTACGACATCCAGGTCGAGGACGGCGACGTCTACGTCACCTACACGCTCACCTCGCCCGGCTGCCCGATCGGCCCGCACATCGCCGACCAGATCGAGGAGTTCGTGAGCGAGCTGCCGGGCGTCCAGCGCGTCTACCCGAAGCTCACCTTCGACCCGCCCTGGACACCCGACATGATGAGCGAGGACGCGAAGTTCGCGCTCGGCTACTGAGCACTGCGCCCGGGCTACCAAGCGGGGTGACTCGCCTACCGAGCGCGGCGCCCGGGCTAGTGAGCGCGACGCTTTA
The DNA here is from genome assembly GCA_036563615.1 of Candidatus Binatia bacterium. Taxonomy (NCBI): domain Bacteria; phylum Candidatus Binatota; class Binatia (SeqCode); species Binatia bacterium. The sequence goes on along the minus strand of DATCMB010000008.1, from coordinate 983 downwards.
GACGGCGCGCAGCTCTAGACGGACGACGCGCCGCTCTAGACGACGCGGCGCAACAGGCCGCTCTCGAGTTCCAGCACGAAGCCGGCGATTGCGTCGCGGTGGAGCAAGAACGGGCTGCGCCGCAGCCGCTCGACGCCCTGGCGCACCTCTTGTTCGAGGTCGCGGAAACCCTCGGCCGACCACGCCGGGCGGACGCCCGTCTCCTGCTCGAGCTCGCTGCGGAACTCGTCGTCGGAGAGGCCGATCATCCCGCAGCCGGTGTGCTGGATCACCATCACCTCGCGCGTACCGAGCTTGCGCTGCGACACCGCCACCGAGCGGATCACGTCGTCGGTGACGACACCGCCCGCGTTGCGGATCACGTGCGCGTCGCCGGGCTCGAGACCGAGCAGCCGGTGAGCGTCGATGCGCGCGTCCATGCACGTGACGACGGCGAGCTTGCGCCGGGGCGGCGCGGGGATCTCGCCGAGGCCGCTGACACCTGCGTTGCGGTTGCGTTCGATTGCTTGCTCGATCTCGTTCACAGGCCTTGATTCAACCAGTGAGCGGCCGACCAGCGCGCGGCGGCGGCGATACTCGCGGCGATGGCGCAGGCACTGCTGGTGCGCGACGACGGACCCGGCGGCGGAGGTGGGAGCGGCGGCGGTTACGGGCGCGACGCCGGGGACCGGAGCGGCGGCGGGCACGAGGTCCGCGGGCACGACGGCCGCGGGCGCGCCGTTGGTGACGGGCGCGACCCGGCGCTGTCGGCGGCGCTCGCGCAATCGCTCCTCGAGCACGTCGCTGCCGGGCACGCCGACACGATCGTGCGCGTGGCGATCGCCGCGCCGGCGCTCGCGCTGTCGAAACTGGACCTCGCTTCCGGTCGCGGCGAAGCGGCCGCAGCTAGCGCCCGCGCGCACGGATTCCCGACCGTCGTGCGGCTGGTCGGCGGTCGCGCCGCGGCGCTGTCGGCGGGCGTGGTCGAGGTCGGTGTCTTCACC
>DATCMB010000007.1 GCA_036563615.1 Candidatus Binatia bacterium | reverse complement strand
ACGCGAAGATCGCGCTGCAGCACAACCTGGGGTTGGGTGGTGCTGCGGTGGTGACGATGTACCGGAAGGCGCAGTTCTGAGCTGAGCTGCTGCTGATTGACTGATGTACGGCGGGCGCGCGGCGAAGGTCGCGCGCCCGCTTTCGTTTTGGGCGAGGTCGAGCGGCGGCGCGTGCCATCCGGTGCTAGCTAGGGCTGTATTGCGTGCGGCGCTTAGTCGAGCGGCGTGGCGTAGCGTCAGTGCCGCCGAGCGCAGCGATGACGCGGTCGCCGAGCCGGCGCTTCGCCGCATGATCGAGCGGCGTATGCCCTTTGCGTCCTTGACCCGAACGTTCGCCTTCCAGGCGACAAGCTCGAGGATCAGAGCCTCTCGGCCGAGACGCGCAGCGTAGAGCAATGGCGTCTCGCCATCGAAGCGTAGCTCCGTACGCGCGCCGGCCTTGAGCAGCAGCCGCGCCGTCTCGAGGTCGTTCGACCACACTACCGCCCACAAGCAGTAGTTGGGGTTCGCGCCGGCGCGCAGCGGTCCCTCCTGCTGTAGATGGTCGCCCCTAGAAACGTCGTCCGTGACAAGTCAAGATATCGATTTGGCGTCAGAAAGTGCGAATGCCAGGGGCGAACACGGACGGCAGGTCTTCGAGATTGCCCCCGCCAACCGTCGCGTCGAAGTCCGCATGGGCGCGCGAGCGAGCAATTTCTGTGTTGCCTACCGCCCGACGCGCTCGCTATGAGCGCCCCGCGGTCCCTTGACCCCTCTCACCACCCCACCCCTTGCCCGCACACAGCCAGCGCTCGCGTCTCGCGCGCGACAAGGCACGGAAGCAGTCTCGACCAGGGAGGAGCACACGATGAGCACGTTTCGACTCGCGCACCCTCGACTCGCAATCTCGCTCGGGCTGATCTTCGCCGCGTCGGCGATCACGACCGCCGTCCCGTCGGCGATGGCGGATCAGATCTGCAAGGCCAAGAACGGCGTCCTGCGGCTTCGGCCGGCCTGCAAGGGGAGGGAGGTCGCTCTGCCGATCGAGATCAGCGCCGACGGCAAGACGGTGCTCGTCACCGGCGCCAACCTGCAGGTCGTCTCGGGGGCTGGCGGGACGCACTTTCCGCTGAACGGGCTCGGCAACGTGATCATCGGCTACAACGGCGCGGAGGATCTCGGAGATCGTCAGCGCACGGGCTCGCACAACCTGGTGATCGGCGACGAGCACACGTACACGAGCTACGGCTCGATCGTCGCGGGGTACGGCAACTTCTCCATGGCGCCATCGAGCGCCATCCTCGCCGGGGAGAACAACCGAACGCTGGGGCCGCAGTCGCGATCCTCGCGGGCAGCTCCAACGTGACGCGCGGCTGGGGCGCGACCGTCTCCGGCGGCGCGGCGAACGCCGCCGATGGCGATGATTCTTCGGTCTCGGGCGGCGTCGAGAACATCGCCCTCGGCGGTGATTCGTCCGTTTCGGGTGGTGTGCAGAGCGTGGCGCACGGCGACGGCTCGTCGGTCTCCGGCGGACTGCAGAACTACGCGACGGGCAAGTACGCCAGCGTCAGCGGCGGACGAGGGAACGAGGCGAGCGGGGAGTCCTCCTCGGTGAGCGGCGGTGCGTCGCGATCCGCCGCGGCGACGGAGGACTGGGTCGCCGGAGGGCTCTTCCAGGACGACTGAGTACCACCGTCGCACGGCCGCAATTGCGATCGTGCAGAAGAAATTGCTTGACAGCCTCGCCGGACTTCTCCTATGGGTCACGCGCCGTGGGGCTCGCCACGTGCCCCGCGGCGCGTGAGTCTCGTGAGCCCGACGAGAACCAGCTCCTGGCGCGATGCCCTGCGCCGAACGCCGTTCGTGATCGCCGGCGGAGCGCTCGCGTGCCTGCTCGCCGGGTCGGGCTGCGGCGAGGATCGCGACGACGGCTCGGTGTGCGCGAGCTGCGGCGAAGCGAACGACGCCGCGTGCGGACAGTGGGTCGTTCCCGAGAACGACATCGAGCTGTTCTGCGGCAACGCCCCGGTCGACCAGTGCAACGTGTGCTCCCTCGAGACGGACGACGACGTCGACGGCAACGGGACGATCGGCGACTACGTGTGCGTCGTGCAGCTGACGTGCGCCGGCGTGCGTGATAGCGCCGCTCGTCGCTGCTATCCGGTGAAGGCGGACGGGAACCTCCTCGACGACTTCAAGTGCGACGGCGTGGGTCCCGATCCCGCGCCGCCTCTTCCGCCGACACCGGCCCCGACCCCGGTGGAAACGCCGACACCGGAGCCGACCATGGCGACGCCACCCACGGTGCCGACGCTGACCCCCGCGCCTACGGCGTCGCCGCCGACACCGACCCGCAGTTCGGGAATCCGTCGGCCGATCTCCTGAGAGAAGGCCACGCCGCGGTCCGCAGCGCGACAGCCGGTGTGTGTGTCAGGCCGAAACGAGCGCGTCGCGACCATGCGACGACCCTGGTGAATCCAGTCGGGGCGCGTACGGCGCTGGGTCGCCGACTTCTGGACGCGGCAGAATCTGCTCGCGAGGCCGGTCTGCCGCGGCTACACCTCGCACGCGCGTACGGCGCTTGACGCCGGGGCCCACCCTTTGTAGACCGCGGCCGGGCGCCGCGATCTGGGCGGCGCTCTGGCCCGCACCGACGGCACGCGTGAGCGCCGGAGGTCCTGGAATCCGATCATCTGACATCCGTTGCGCGTCCGCTGCCCTTGCCGCAGGTCGATCGTCCGACTTCTCTCGGCGATCCTGCTCCTCGTCGCTCGTCCGTGTCCGACGGCGGCGTGGGCGGATGACGTCGCGACGGACGCTGCGCGTCAGACGAGCCCCGCGCCAACCGCTTCATCTTCATCGACTCCGACGTCGCTGACCGCCGTCGGGGTGACGACCGCAGGCGACGTCGCGCAGCCGGTCGATCCGCAAACCGCCGCGGCGCAGCTGTCCGTGGCGACGAAGCAGGGCGCCGCGAGCGCGGATTTGACGCCGCGGACCGCGGTGCTGCTCGAGGAAATCGTCGTGACGGCGCGCCGGCGCGACGAGCTGCGGCAGGAGACGCCGCTCTCCGTCACGGCTCTCGAGGAGGGCGAGCTGCGCGCGGCACAGGTCGAGACGACGCTCGACCTGCAGGGCCTCGTCCCGAACCTCGTCTTCCTGCGCTCGGGCTTTGGACAGGACGTCTCGCCGTTCATCCGCGGCGTCGGTGCGCTGCCGCTCGCTTATCTCGACCAGGGTGTGGCGACCTACGTCGACGGCGTCTACCTGCCGCAAGGCTACGGCAGCCTGCTCGAGGTCGTCGACTTCCAGCAGATCGAGGTGCTGCGCGGCCCGCAGGGAACGCTGTACGGCAAGAACACCGTCGGCGGCGCGATCAACGTCGCGACCATCAAGCCGCGACGCGCGACCGAAGCGTCGGTCGACGTTCGCACGGGGAGCTTCGGCGAGATCGACACCAGGACGATGCTCAACTTCCCGGTCGGCCGCGGCTGGCTCGGCGATGGCCTGCACTCCCGGCTGACCTTCGCGAGCTTCAACGACGCGGGCTACACGACCAACGTCCTGACCGGGGAGGACTACTCGGACACCAACGCGCTCGTCTTTTACGGCGCGCTCCGCTTCGAGCCGCACGAGAATCTGACTTTCAACTTGACGGGCACCTGGTCGCGCGACCACAACAAGGGCCTCGGCGGGCAGTGCCGCTTCATCCCGCAGAGCGCCGAGATCAACCCGAGAACCGGACGGACCAACAACCCGTTCAACGCGTTCCTACCGCCGGGTTACCGGGAGGCGTGCGATCGGTCGCGGAAGTACCGCTTCGAGAGCGACGTCGGCTCGCCGATCGCGGACGTCGAGAGCTCCGGCCTCTGGGGAGTTCTCGACTGGCGGCTCGGTGAGGTCGGTCCGCTCGACCTGAGTCTGCGCTACACCGGATCCTGGCGCGAGCAGATCGTCCGCGGCCGGACCGACCTCGACACGACGCAGTTTCCCGTCCTGGTCATCGCATACGCCGGCGGAGCGCCGGCCGGAGGCGACCCGCGCAACATCAACGGCGCGCCGACCTTCCAGGAGCAGATCCAGCAGGAGCTGCAGCTCAACGGCCGCGCCTGGGACGGCCGGCTGTCCTTCGTGTCGGGCGTGTTCCTCTACTGGGAGAACATCGACGAGGTCTACGCGCTGCGCTTCCTGCCTGGAAACCCGCTGATCGAGGCGAACGGCGGCATCAGCGAGACGACCAACCGGGTGGACAACCGCGACTGGGCGTTCTACGGCCAGGCGACGGCCGACGTGACCGATTACCTTAGCTTGACGGCGGGCCTGCGCTACACCGAGGAGCGCAAGGCGCTCGCGCATCGCGTGACGATCCCCGAGGAGCTCCACCCGCTCGATCCCGTGCCGAGCGAGTTCTCGAACAGCCGCACGTCGGGCGCCTGGACGCCGATGGCGAGCGTCGCGTTCAAGACGCCGCGTGAGTGGCTCGACGCGACCGGCATCCTCGACTGGGCGATGCCGTACTTCACGTACGCGCGGGGCTTCATCGGCGGCGGCGTCAACGGCGGCGGACGCACCAGCTCGAAGCTCGAGAGCCAGACCTTCGGTCCGGAGTTCGCGAACTCGTACGAGTGGGGCTTGAAGACGATCGGCTTCGGCGGCCGCGCGAGCCTCGACTTCGCCTGGTTCCTGCTCGACCGGACCGACCAGCAGGTGGTCCAGCTCGTGCAGGACGAGTCCGTGTGTCCTCCGGGCAGCGACCCCGACTGCGTGACCCCCACGCTGGGGTTGGTCACCAACGCCGGTCGCTCGAAGGCCTACGGCTTCGAGACCGAGTTTCGCGTGAGCCCGGTGCCAGGCCTGCTTCTGAGCGGCGGGGCAGGATACACGCACGCGCGCTTCATCGACTTCGCGAACGCCGAGAACCTGATCACCGGCGACACCATCAACCGCGCCGGCCAGCCGCTGCCCTTCGTCCCCGAGTGGACCACGCACCTGGCGCTGCAGTACACGTACGAGCTCCCGAGGTTCGGCGGACCGTCGTGGCTCGACGGCTGGCTCACGCCACGCATCGACGTCTCGTACACCAGCAGCAACTTCTTCTTCGCCCCCGAGGTCGAGCAGCTTCGGCAATCGGGCTACGTCGTCGTCGACCTTCGCCTCGCCTACGACTTCAACGACGACCGCAGCCGGATCGCGTTCTGGGCGAAGAACCTGACGGACACCGCGTACTACACCGCCGCGGTCGCGTCGGCGCGCCTCACGGGTAGCGCGACGCGCTACTACGAGGCGCCGCGGGCGTTCGGGGTGGAGATCAGTCAGAGCTTTTAGCCCTGACGACATGTCGGCGTCGTCGTCCGGCTGGAGCCGTCCGCGCAGCCGTAACGTGGACACCGCATTGCCGCGTCCTGACAGAAAAAATCATCACTTTGTCATTTACGATCATTGTCGGCGCCACGGGCACGTTGATACCGGCTTGCGCGAGATCGGAAGGGTGCGGCTGATTCCAAGCCGTGTCCGACGAAAGGAGAGCAGTGATGACCTACTCTAGAGCGGCGCTGACCATGATCATTGCACTGGCCGTACTTACGAGCGACCGGAGCGCGGCGGCGCCGAAGCCACCGACTCCTGCGCAGCAGATCAGGGACTCGCTAAACGTCCAGAAAGGCTACAACAATTGCCTCAGTTCGGCGCTCGTCAGGTTTGCAAATAAGCAAGACCCCGCAGCGCTCGAAAGCGCCGAAGGGAAGTGCGACGAGAAAGCCGCGGACAAGATCGTCAAGCAAGCGCGGCGGGTAGATCCCGAAAACGCGAAAACTTGTAGCACGGATGATGATTGTCCAGCGGGATCGGTGTGCTCCGAGGTCGGCACGGTAGGAGTCTGCTTGAACCCGAACACGCCCAAGATCGTAGACCCAATCCGAGGCATGAACACCTTGCGGCAAACGCACGTGGTTCAGACGATCGCCGTAAAGAATGCCCTGAGCAGCGGTGACAGCACCTGTGGCGGCACCGGGTGTACGTGGGAAGACAACGGCGACGGGACCGCGACGGACCTCACCACCGGACTGCAGTGGATGCAGTCACCCGCGCCTGGCACCTTTTCGATCGGCTCGACCAGCCCGCCGTATACTTCGGATGGAACCGCATACACGGTTGCCTTGAACGACTTGAACGGTGGTCTGGGGGCATGCTTCGCAAACTATTGCGATTGGCGACTGCCGACGGCCGAAGAGCTGCTGAGTCTCATTGCGAACGGCAGGATGTGGCCGACTCCCTTGCTCGGGAGCCGCGCAGCCACCTGGTCGTCGACGAGCGATCAGGACCCGAAAAAGAACCTGCTCGTCGACTTGACGACTGGCGAGGTCATTGCGGAGCCGCGCGATGCAAACCACGTCGTTCGCGCCGTTCGAAAGGGCTTGGTGGCGACGAAGAACGCGCCGAGCTGCGGCTCTCCTGACGACTCTTCAGTCGGCGGACGGTGTGTGTTCGTCACGAGCAAGGTCACGAATGGGAACCTCGGCGGACTCGCCGGTGCGGATGAGTTCTGCAATCAGGTGGCCACGGTGCGCGGGCTCCCCGGAACCTACGTGGCCTGGCTCAGTGACGACAATACGGACGCGAGGGATCGGCTCCCGGCAGACGGACCGTTCAAGCTGGTGACTGGCGAGGTGGTGGCGGGCAGCGTCGCGGAGCTACTCAGCGGTACCCTGAACCATGCAATCGACACCGATGAGTGGGGAGCCAAGGTGCCGCTGCGAGAGGTTTGGACCGACAGCTCTCCTGCGGGATACCGGCAGTTCACGAATTGCAACAACTGGACGAGTGACACGTCCGTCGGAGAGTATGGTTTGATCGGTTGGAACACCGCCACCAGCTCCGAGTGGACGGAGAAGTTCCTGCAGTTCTGCGATCGCAACAACGTCTCGCTCTACTGCATCCAGAAGGAATACTGAGCGCGCAGGAGCCGAGAAGTCCGGTGGGCGGCTGCTCGAGCTCGTAGCAGCACGAGCAGCTGCCCGGCGCGCAGCACCGCGGCCGGCGACGGCAGCCTGAGCTATCAAGGTCGCCGGCCGCGGCGCACCGCGAGGGCGGCGCGTTCCTACGAGACGCAGCCTCGAGCTCGAAGCTCAGCCCGCGCTCCTCGCCGACCGACGCTGCCCGCCCCGCGACGCCGCCGACCCGTCTACGCCGTCCGCGGTCGCCGCTCGCGCCGCGGCCTGCGTGCGCGCCTCGAGCCACGCGCTCGGGCTCACGCCATGCCAGCGCCGAAACGCGTGCAGGAAGGCTGCGGGCTCGGAGTAGCCGAGCAGGAACGCGACCTCTCCCACCGAGCGGCGACCGTCGAGCAAGTCCTCCGCGCGCGCCTTGCGCACCGTCTCGACGATCTGACGCAGGCTCGTGCCCTCGTCCGCGAGGCGCCGGGCGAGCGTCCGCGCGCCGCAGCCGAGCTCGCGGGCGACCAGGTCCTGGCCGAAGCCGGGCTCGTGCAGTAGGCGCTTGACGGCCGCCGTCGCGCGCGCGGCGTACGACTCGTCCGCCGGCAGCTGGGCCATCTGCTCGGCCATGTAGCGCTCGAGGAAGCTGAACAGCGCCGGGTTCGCGTGCGGCATCGGCTTGTCCATGACCGCTGCCGGCAGGACGATCTCGGTCCACGGCGCGTTGTAGATCGGATCGACGCCGAGGACGCGCCGGACGAGCTCCGGATCCCCGTGCGGGGCGTGCGGGAGCTTGACCGAAAGGGGCATCGCGTCGCGATCGACCCCGCGCGGCACGAGCGCCATCAGCGCGGCCGTCTTCTCGGTCTGGTGGACGTGGGCCGGGCGCGGTGGCCCCCAAGGTCGGTAGCGCGCGATGTACGTGTCGCCGTCCGTGACCCCTTCGTACCACTCGCCGGGGTTCCAGAAGCGCTGGTAGCGCGCGATCCGGTCGCACGCGACGCGCAGCGTCGGGCTCGAGCGGATCAGGAAGTGCATCGAGCTGAGCCCGTCCTGCGCGACCTTCATCCAGTAGAGCGCGAACTCGAGCCCGAAGTTCGCCTTGCCGCTGCGCTCGGCGGCGAGCTCGAGGGCGTCGTAGAGGACGGTGATCGGGAGCGTCGCCTCTCGGTCCTCGAGGATCGCTCGCTCGACGCCGATCGCCTCGGCGATGTTCTCGACGCCTGCAAACTGGGCGAAGTGCAGGATCTCGTGCGCGGAGCAGTACGGGGCGGCAGGCCGAAACGTCATGAGTCCGGCAAGATGACGGGAACTATCAATCTTTTGTCGGAAACGATCATCGACGCGGCGCGATCGGAGGCGCTAGGGTCGGCCGAACGGTGCGCGCATCAGACAACGTCGTCGCGCAGTTTTCAAGGGCAATTCTGGTCCAGCGTGAAGCCGTCGAGCTCCTCTCCCCTGCCTCCGCTCAGTCAGGACTCCGAAGGCCGTCGTGGTCGGGGTGCCTCTGGTGTCGCGCGCACGTGAGCGGCCGGCCGTCGGGTAGCCACGCATGGACCGTCTCGAGCGCATCCGCCGCGAGTTCGCGGAGAAGATCCGAGTCACGTCCGCGCTGCGGTCCGCCGCTCTCGTCGACGCGCTGGCGAGCATTCCGCGTGAAGACTTCGTCGGTCCGGGGCCCTGGAAGATCCTGAGGCTCGACGAATTCGAGCGCGGCTACACGCGCACGCGCGACGCCGATCCGCGGCACCTCTACGACAACGTGCTCGTCGCCCTGGACGCGAGCCGCTACCTCAACAACGGCGAGCCGGCGTTCGTGCTGCGCTGCCTCGACGACCTCGAGCTGTCCCCGGGCGATCGGCTCCTGCACGTCGGCTGCGGCGTCGGGTACTACACCGCGATCGCGGCGTCGGCGGTCGCCGAGGGCGCGGTCGTGGCGATCGAGCTCGACCCCGAGCTCGCGAAGCGCGCGCGTGAGAATCTCCGCCGCTGGCCGAACGTCACCGTCGTCGAGGGCGACGGCAACGACTTCGTCGGCGAGCCCTTCGATGCGATCTTCGTCAACGCCGGCGCCGCCGAGCTGCTGCCGACCTGGCTCGATCAGCTCCGCGTCGGCGGGCGGCTCCTCGTGCCGCTCACCGTCGACCTGCCGGAGCCCTGGCTCGAGCTCGGCTCGGGCCACATGCTGCTCGTCGCGCGGCACGCGGATCGCTTCTCCGCGCGCTTCTCGTCGTCGGTCGTGATCTTTCATTGCGCCGGCGCGCGCACGCCCGACGCGGTCAGCCTCTTGCGGCAAGCGTGCTTCCGCGGCGGCTACGATCGGGTGCGCAGCCTGCGGCGGGACGAGCATCCCGCGGGTCCCGACTGCTGGCTGCACGCACCCGGAGCCTGTCTGTCCTACGTCGGGGCAGACGACTGAAATCGAAAGGCCCGCTTCGTGCTGGACGAACCCGGATCCGAACGGCACGAGCTGGAGCGTCGTCGGCGTGTGGACGGTCGGTTCCTGCAGCACCTCGACCAGCACGTCGAGCGGCCGGTTGACCGCGCTGCTCACCACGCAGTCGACGCGCTTCGCATCGTCACCGACGCCGAGCTGCACCGGCGAGGTCTGAAGCGTCGCACCGGCCGCCGTGCTCGATGCGACGCGACGATCGCCAAGGACGCCAGAAAGGCTCTCTTCATGCGTGTCTCCTCGCGGTACGCCCGCGTCTCGCGCGCAGGAGACACGCCCATGCGGCAGGCACGATCCGGACAAGCCCAAAGTCGGCCGTCGACTTCGCCAGCACGAGCCGCCGCACGCTTGCCGCGCGCCCTACACCGGCCGGTGCATCGTCCCCGCGCCGTACGTGACGTGCAGCGTGTCCCCCGGCGTGCGAACCACCACCCGGTGCCACACGCCGCGCGGCACGATCACCGCCTGACCGGGTCGTAGCGCCACGGTGCGCGGGCCTTCGGGCTCCTCGAGGATCAGATCGAGCTCGCCCGACAGCAGGTGGACGATCTCCTCGCCTGCGGGGTGCGCTTCCCACGTCGACCAGTCGGCGTCGTTGCGCGCGATCATGACGAGGCGTCCGGCGTGCAGCTCGGTGCGCTCGTGGATCGTCTGCCAGAAGTCGGGACCGACGCGCAGCGCGCGCGCGGTCGGGCCGTCGTCGAGGTGCACGTAGGTGGTCGCGAGGTCGATGGGCTGCATTCTCCTGCCTCCGTCGTTGCGGACGCGCCGGCGTGGAAGTCACGCCGGCACGCCCGGCTGATGCTCGGCGGCAGGTCTACGCGCGCGCCGACGAACGGTCTTGGAGAAAAGTCACGGGGCCGATTCGCCGCCGCGCGCGTTGACGACGCGGCGCTGATCCGCAACGGCGCGGCGCCGATCCGCAGCGCCGCTCGACGCAGTCACGCGCCGCTCACCGCAGATCCGGCGCGTACTCCGCTGCCGCGTACGCCGCGCAGAACCCTTCCTCGTCCCCCGCGAACCGGGGATCGAGCGCGATCAGCGCCGGGCGGAAGATCCGCCACAGATCGTCCGGACCGCCGACCGGGTCGAGGTCCTTCGCGACCAGCACGAGGTCGAGCCCGCGGTGCCCGATGATGTAGTGCCCGAACAGCCCGGCCGCGTTCCACACGCCGACGTCGTGCTTCTGCTCGCACAGCGACTGGTCCTCGTAGCCGCAGTCCGTCGCCTCCGAGAGGCCGTGCGGGAAGACCGCGTTGACCGCGAGCGGCGCGCACTCGATGTTGCGCTCGACGCCGTTCGTCAGCGAGTTGAGCCACGTCAAGTATCCGTAGCCGGGATTCGCGTCCTCGAACGACGGGTGCGTCATGGCGTACACCCAGTCTTCGCCGAGGATGCGCTCGCCGCTCCAGACGCCGCCGTGCACCAGCAGGAGGCCGAGGCGCGCCATGTCGCGCACCGTCGACGCCCAGGAGTACGCGAAGATCTTGTTGGGCGCCCCGTTCGACCAGCGCGAGTGACGCATGCCGAGCGGACCGAACAGGAAGCGCTGCGTGACCTCCTCGACGTTGGCGCCGAAGCGCTCGGGATCCTGGGCGACGACCGTGTTGATCACGTCGTTGAGACGATTGATCTGCACGCTGCCGTCCCAGTCGTACTGGAACCGCTTCGCGCCGAAGCTCAGATCGTCGTTGTGCGCGACCATTCCGAGCACGTGCCCGATGCGCGCGTCGGGGTTGAAGTCGAATTCGTCGAGCCAGTGGTCGACGCGGTCCTCGGCGGTGAGCGGACCCGTCTTGCGACCCGTGCGCGGCAGATCGCGCGTCTGCCAGGCGACGATCCCGGTCACGACGGCGCCGAGCGTCTTGGTGGTCGAGAAGATCTCGGTGATCTCCTCGGCCTGCTGCGGGCCCTCGGGGTAGAACTCGTGGCACAGCCGACCGTAGCGCACGACCGCCCAGGGGACGCCGAGCCGCGCATCGGCCTCGGCGAGGATCGTCGGATCGAGGCGACAGTCCTCGGCGACGCGCTCGGGCGGCACCGGCTGCCACTCCGCGGCGCCGGGATCGCCGCTCGTCGGATAGAGCAGGTCGCCGGACGGAGCCGAGCCGGGCGCGTCGCTGCAGCCGGGTGCGCCGACGGCGAGCGCCAGCGCCGTCAAGCATGCGAACAGGAGCGAAGGGCGAGAGGCGAGCATCCGGCTTCGCTATCCCGAGCGTCCGGGCGTCGTCCAGACCCGGCGTGCGCGCGGCCGGCGCGCGCGCCTCGAGAAGTCCGCGCGCTTCACGAGCTTGCGCGTCTCAGCGTTCCGCGCCGCGCAGCTCGCGGCAGCCGGCGCCACGCGGCGGACGCACGCCGTCGACGACTTTTCCGCCGGCGAGCCCGACGGAGCGATCCGGCACGCAGCGCCGCGCCGCCGCCGCGCCGCGCGCGCACGCGATCTGCAGCCATGCGACCGACTGCGCCGGCAGCTCGACCGAGAACGCTCCGTCGACGGCGTGCACGATGCGCCGCCGGTTCCAGTTGGGCGACGCCGCGTCGATCCGCCCGACGATCGCGCTGTCCGCGACGCAGCCGCCCTCGAGCTCGACCGTCACGCGCCGGTCCTCGTTGCCCACCGCGCGGAACGAGGCGAGGAGCACGTCGACCCGCCGGCCGCGACGGCTGGCGCGCGCCCAGAGACCGCTCGCGGGATCGTCGCCCGCGACGTCGAGCCGCATGCCCGACGCGCGCGCGAACGCGTGGAACACCCACCAGGTCGGCTTCTTCGTGCCGTCGGGCGCGACCAGGCTCCAGTCGCCGACCTCGCGGTCGCCGATCGAGCGGTAGTACGCGGCGCCGTCGAGCCCGGCACGCTCCATCTCGATCAGCGTCCCGGCGACGAACGCCGCACCCTCGTTCGAGTCGTGCCGCCGGTCGAGGCCGCCCGCGGACAGGTTCCACTCGTCGATCAGCAGCTCGGGGTTCTGACCGGTGCCGGCGAGGAGCGGCGCGATCGCCGCGCGCACGCGTCGCGTCTGCTCGCCGTACGCCGCCGGCGTCGCATCGGGGTTGATGCCGGCGAGCGCTTCGTAGAGGTCCGGGTCGATCAGACCCTCGGCGCCGTCGGGGCCGAGGTACGGGTTGTTCGCGTACCAGTGCCAGGAGAGGAAGTGCAGCGGCAGGCCACGCTGCAGGATCCGCTCGGCGTACTCGACGACGAAGTCGGCGTTCGTCGAGCCGGGTCCGCCGATCTCGAGCGGCAGCCCGGTCTCCGCCGCCACGTCGCGCACCGCGCGGTGGGTCGCGGCGGCGGTCTCGAAGAACGCCTCGATCGTGTCGTGCCAGAAGACCGGGATGTCGGGCTCGTTCCACGACTCGAAGCGGTAGGCCGGGGTCGGTGCGGTGGCGAGCTCGCGCACGACGTGGCGGATCACCTCCTCCCACACCTCGAGGTCGCTCGGCGCGACCAGCACGGGATTGCAGCCGTCGGGGAAGAAGATCGGGTTGGGCGCGCAGCGCTCGGCGCGCTCCGCGCTGAGCCAGCGCGGCGTACCGTACAGGATGACGAGCGGCTCGCCGCCGGCCTCGCGCACGCGCTGGATGCGATCGAGCACCCGGCCGAGCTCGAACACGCCGGGCGCGGGCACCGTCGACTCGAGGCGCGAGTCGATGCGCACGAGCGGCGGGCGGAGCGGCGCGATCCGCGACAGGTCGCCCGAGTTCCAGCCGACGCCGAGCACGTTCGGGTTCGTCGGGCCGAGGCTGCGACCCGTGTCGACGACCACGCGCGACGTCGTCTGGGCGGCCGCCCCGGCGGGCAGCGCGAGCACGACACCGAGGAGAAGCAGCGGCAAGAAACGGGGGTGGCGCATGGCGCCGCAGATTGGCGCAGCGCGCGCCGGCGGTCCAGCGCGAGCGGCCCGGGTCGCGCCGCGGCGCGTCTTCACGCTCGTCCGCGCAATCGCCATGGCGGCTCGGGATTCGCGGTGGTACGAAGCGCGGATACCTCTAGGTCCGAGGAGAGCTCATGGCGCGTGTGAAGCAGCGGGAAGTCGAGACGAAGAGGGCACGGGCGCAGAAGGCGGCCAAGAAGACGCCCCGGGGGCGGGGCGCCAAGCCAGCCGGGAGCCGTGCCAAGGTCGCGAAGAGCGCGAAGCCGGCCAAGCGGGCGGCGACGGCGCGCGCCGCGAAGAAGCCCGCCAAGGCTGCCGCACTCAGCAAGACGATCTACTCGTTCGGCGGCGGTCGCGCCGACGGCCGCGCCGACATGAAGAACCTGCTCGGCGGCAAGGGCGCGAACCTCGCCGAGATGGCGTCGATCGGCCTGCCGGTGCCGCCGGGCTTCACGATCACGACCGAGGTCTGCACCTACTACTACGCCAACGGTCGCAAGTACCCGGCGTCGCTCCGTGACGACGTCCGCAAGGCGATGGCGAAGGTCGAGCAGATCGTCGGCAAGAAGTTCGGCGATCCGAAGAATCCGCTGCTGGTCTCGGTGCGCTCCGGAGCGCGCGCGTCGATGCCGGGCATGATGGACACCATCCTGAACCTCGGCCTCAACGACGAGACGGTCGCGGGGCTCGCCGCAGCGGCGAACAACGAGCGCTTCGCCTACGACTCCTACCGTCGCTTCGTGCAGATGTACGGCGACGTCGTGCTCGGCCTGAAGCCCGAGTCCGACAAGGAGCACGATCCGTTCGAGGTGGTGCTCGAGGAGAAGAAGCGTGCGCGCGGCGTCACCGGCGACCTCGAGCTGACCACCGAGGACCTCAAGGAGCTCGTCACCGAGTTCAAGGACCTGATCCTGCGCCGCACCGGCAAGCCGTTCCCCGAGGATCCGTGGGATCAGCTCTGGGGCGCGATCGGCGCGGTGTTCGGCTCGTGGATGAACCAGCGCGCGATCACCTACCGCAAGCTGTACGGCATCCCGTCGGACTGGGGCACCGCCGTCAACGTGCAGGCGATGGTGTTCGGCAACCTCGGCGACGACTGCGCGACCGGCGTCGCCTTCACGCGCGACCCGGCCACCGGCGAGAAGAAGTTCTACGGCGAGTTTCTGGTGAACGCGCAGGGTGAGGACGTCGTCGCCGGCATCCGCGATCCGCAGAAGGTGACGATCGAGGCCTCGCGCGCGGTCGCCGAGTCCAAGGGCATGAGCGAGGAGGAGCGCAAGCGCGTCGCGCCCTCGCTCGAGGAGGTCATGCCGGAGGCCTACAAGCAGCTGCGCGCGGTCGCGGAGAAGCTCGAGCGGCACTACCGCGACATGCAGGACATCGAGTTCACGATCGAGCGCAAGAAGCTCTACATGCTGCAGACGCGCAACGGGAAGCGCACCGCGACCGCGGCGGTGAAGATCGCGGTCGACATGGTCAACGAGCGCTTGATCGATCGCGAGACCGCGGTGACGCGCGTCGACCCGGCGTCGCTCGACACGCTGCTGCACCGTCAGGTCGATCCGAAGGCGCCGAAGACGCTGCTCGCGAAGGGTCTGCCGGCGTCGCCGGGCGCGGCCGCGGGCGCGGTGGTGTTCTCGGCCGACGAGGCGGCGGCCGCCGCGGCCGAGGGCAAGAAGACGATCCTGGTGCGCATCGAGACCTCGCCGGAGGACATCCACGGCATGCACGCCGCGGAGGGCATCCTCACCGCGCGCGGTGGCGCGACCTCGCACGCCGCCGTGGTCGGCCGCGGCATGGGCAAGCCGTGCGTCGTCGGCTGTAACGCGCTCGCGATCGACTACGCGGGCGGCAAGATGACGGTCGGCGACAAGGTCGTGCGCGCCGGCGACGACATCACGATCGACGGCGCGACCGGCGCGGTCTACCTCGGCCTCGTCCCGACGATCGAGCCCAAGGTGTCGGGCGACTTCCAGAAGCTCATGAGCTGGGCCGACAAGGTCCGCAAGCTCAAAGTTCGCGCCAATGCCGACACGCCGCACGACGCGACCGTCGCGCGCCAGTTCGGCGCCGAGGGCATCGGGCTCTGCCGCACCGAGCACATGTTCTTCGAGGGCGACCGCATCGACGCGGTCCGCGAGATGATCCTCGCCGACGACACCGAGGGACGCCGGCGCGCGCTCGCGAAGATCCTTCCGATGCAGAAGGAGGACTTCAAGGGCATCTTCCGCGCCATGGCGGGCCTGCCGGTGACGGTGCGTCTGCTCGACCCGCCGCTGCACGAGTTCCTGCCGCACACCGACGCGGAGATCAAAGATCTGTCGACCAAGATCGGCGTCTCGGTCGAGAAGCTGCGCAACAAGGTGACGAGCCTGCACGAGCTCAACCCGATGCTCGGCCACCGCGGCTGCCGGCTCGGCATCACCTTCCCGGAGATCTACGAGATCCAGGTGCGCGCGATCATCGAGGCCGCCTGCGAGCTGACGCGCGAGAAGGTCAAGGTGATCCCGGAGATCATGATCCCGCTCGTCGGCACCGTCGCCGAGCTCAAGATCCTGCGCGAGCTCACCGACGACGTCGCCCGTGCGGTGATGAACGAGTACAAGGTCAAGGTGGCGTACACCGTCGGCACCATGATCGAGGTGCCGCGCGCCGCGATCACGGCTCGCGACATCGCGACCGAGGCCGAGTTCTTCTCGTTCGGCACGAACGACCTGACGCAGATGACGCTCGGCCTGTCGCGTGACGACGCCGGCAAGTTCCTGCCGGAGTACGTCGAGCGCAACATCTTCCCGACCGATCCGTTCGTCTCGGTCGACCAGACGGGCGTCGGCTTCCTGATGGAGCACGCCGTCAAGGAGGGCCGCGCGACGCGTCCGAACCTGAAGTGCGGCATCTGTGGCGAGCACGGCGGCGATCCCGCGTCGGTGATCTTCTGCCACCAGGTCGGGCTCGACTACGTGTCGTGCTCGCCGTACCGCGTGCCGGTCGCGCGTCTCGCGGCGGCGCACGCGGCGCTCGCCGAGCGCTGAGCGCTCACCGCTCGATTCGAGGATCGCAAGACCGGCGCGCCGACCAACCGGCGCGCCGGTCTGCGTTTGGGGACGGCGCGGGTGACGCCGTCCTCGCGGCGCGCGCCGCCGCGTAACGCGCGCCGCCGACGTGAAGCGGAAGCGGGCGCTTGCGGAAGGAGCGCCCGCTGGTTTCTGATGTGCTCGCGCGCCGCCTGACGTGCTGCTTGACGCGAGCGGAGGTCCCGCGCGGGCCGGGGCGGGAGGGCTTCCGCCCCGGCCGGGCGCAGGGGGTCACGCCACTTGCGGCACGGCGGCAGGCTCAGCGCCGTTCTTGCCGCGCAGGCGCGCCATCTCTTCGTGCTCCCGCGTGGCCTTGCGCGCCACGCTCAGGACCACGCAGGCCACGATCGCGAACGCGATCGGCACGAGGGCGATCGGGCCGACCGGCAGGAGGTCCGAGACCTCCATCGTGATCGGGAGCGGCACCGGGGCGGCCGGGTGAGTCGGAAACGCCATGAATGGAAACATTGCCTTGTCCTTCCCGGCTCGTCGCCGAGCCGGCAGGGAGCGTGAGCAAGGCAGGGGCCGCTCGAGCGCGCCGGGGAAGGCCGAAAACGTTCGCGAATCGGACGCTTCGCCGAGGATCCTGTCCAAAATTCTCGGCAGCGCGAGCTTCGAGCGTCAAGAAAATGCGACAAGCACCCCAGTCTTTGTTCTTGCCGCGACCCGCGCAACGGTGATACTCGCCACCGCGAGGGCGATCGGTGAGCTCCCCGACGGGCGAATCGGCCGACAGTCGCGTTCTGCGGGAGCGCAACCTCTACCGGCGTCTTCTCGACCTCGGCTCCTGCGACGAGCTCGAGCCGTTCCTGGACGAAGCGCTGCGCATGGTCACCGCGCTGGTCGGAGCGCACCAGGGCTACCTCGAGCTGACCGGCGAGGAGGGGACGAGCGGAACGCCCACGTGGTGGGCGGCGCACGGCTTCGCGGAGCACGAGATCGCGAACGTCCGCGCCGCGCTGTCGAGCGGCATCATCGCGGAGGCGCTGCAGACCGGACGGACGGTCGTCACCAACTCCGCGCTCAGCGACAGCCGCTTCGGCAACCTCGAGAGCGTGCGGCACGGCCGCATCCAGGCGGTGCTGTGCGCGCCGATCGGCGATCCACCGCTCGGTTGCCTCTACCTCCAGCGTCGCCTCGAGCCCGGAGCGTTCAGCGAGGCGGATCGCAGCGAGGTCGAAACCTTTGCGCGCCACGTCGCCCCGTTCGCGGATCGCCTGATCATCAAGCGTCTCTCGCGTGAGGCGCAGGACCCGACGCGCTCGCTGCGCGCCCGCCTGCGTCTCTCGGGCGTCGTCGGGCGTAGCCGCGCGCTCGCGACCGCGCTGCGCGAGGCCGCGCTCGCCGCACCGCTCGACGTCGACGTGCTGCTGAGCGGCGAATCCGGCACCGGCAAGACGCAGCTCGCGCGCGTCATCCACGACAACAGCGCCCGCGCCGGGCGTCCGTTCGTCGAGCTCAACTGCGCGGCGATCCCCGAAGCGCTCGTCGAGAGCGAGCTGTTCGGCGCCTTGCCCGGCGCGCACTCGACGGCGTCGCGGCGCATCGACGGCAAGATCGCCGCCGCCGCGCACGGCACGCTCGTGCTCGACGAGATCGGTGAGCTGTCGCTCGCGGCGCAAGCGAAGCTCCTGCAGCTGCTGCAGTCGCGCGTCTACTATCCGCTCGGCAGCTCGCGTCCCGAGCGCGCCGACGTGCGCGTCATCGCCGCGAGCAATACGGATCTTGCGGCGGCGGTCCAGGCGAACCGCTTCCGCGAGGACCTGTACTACCGGCTCGACGTCGTGCTGATCCGCATGCCGTCGCTCGCGGAGCGCCGCGATGACGTTCCCTTGCTCGCGGAGCACTTCTGCGCCGAAGCGTGCGCGCGCCACCGTCTGCCGCACGCGAAGCTCTCGGTGCAGGCGCTGCGCGCGCTGCAAGCCGCCGAGTGGCCGGGCAACGTGCGCCAGCTCGCGCACACGGTCGAGGCCGCCGTGATCCGCGCGAGCGGGCTCGGGTCGTTGACCGTCGAGACCTCGCACATCTTCCGCGGCGCCGCGCAGAGCGCCGCGCAGGCGACGGAGGCCGAACGCTTGACGTTCCAGGAGGCGACGCGCCGCTTTCAGGCGGACCTTCTGCAGCGCACGTTCGAGGAAACCGGCTGGAACGTGCAGGAGACGGCGCGCCGCCTCGAGATCACGCGCTCGCACGTCTACAACCTGATCAAGGCCTTCGGGCTCGAGCGCGGCGCGAAGGAGGACGCTGCGCGCGGCTAGCGCATCGCTCAGCGCAGCCTGCTGCGCGCGGCCGCGGACCGTACGCGCAACGACGGATGGGCCGCGTAGCCGTCGACCAGCATCCACGGCGAGGCGTCGCTGTCCGCCGGGACCTCGGCGAGGAACGCGGCCGCGGTCTTGGCGTACGCCGCCCAGGGGAGCGGACATGGCAGGGCGACCTGCGTCGCGGCGAGCTGCGCGCGGCTCTCGTGGGCGAAGAGCGCCACGCGGACGAGCGTCTGGTCCGCGCCGCTCTCGACGTCCGTGAGCAGCCGGTACCAGCGCTCGGGAGCGATTCCGCCGGGGATCGGCACCGCCGCGAGAAGCTGCTCGACGGGGCACGCGGGATCGACGACCTCCACCGTCAGCATGCTCTCGAAGACCGCGCCGCCGACGCGGCGAAAGACGTCGTCCGAGTCGTCGAAAGCGGCGAACGCGGCCGCGTGGTTCCAGACCGACGCGTGCTCGGCAGGGATGCGAAAGCTCACGTCGAGCCTGCGGGCGCGGCCGCGCCGCGGCGTACGGTCCTCGACCGAGCCGACGAGCACGCGCGTCGCGCCGACGCTCGCCACCTGGACGGGGTGAAGGGTCATCGGCGCGCGTCCGCCGCAGGGCGCGAGCAGCGTGCTCGGGAACGCCTCGAGCTCGCCCCAGCCCGCGACCAGCGAGCGTTCCGGGACGGTGCTGCTCACGCATCCCAAGCGACCGAAGGAGGCCCGCCGCCGAAGCGCGCTCGACGTCTCCTCCGCGCTCGACAGCGCCGGCGTCGACGCCAACAGCAGCGCGATGGCCGTACCGCATCCCAACGTGCTCGCTCGCATCGTCGCCTCCTCGGATCGCGCTCCGGCGATCCAAGGGGGCTTCAGAGCACTCGCGATGCCTGCGCTGGCCGTGGCGGCAACACCGCACGCAGGCCCGCGCAATCGACAAAATTCTGGAATCGACGAACGCCCAAGCTCGTGCGGAAGTCCACCCTGCGCGACGGTGGCGTGCGTGGGGCGTCGCCCCGCCTGGACACGTTGGGTGGGCGAACGGGGCGCGCCGCTCTTCGCAAGGCGTCGAGGGCGCCGCGGGCGGACGGACGCGCGCCGCGGCCCCGGGCTAGCGCAGCCGACGCACCCAGCGCACGCGGCGGTGCCGCTCGAAGCCCATCTTCTCGTAGAGGCGCTCGGCGGCGTCGTGGCCGGTCTCGACCTCGAGGTCGAGCGCCACCGCGCCGTGCTGCCGCGCCACCTCGAGCGCCGCCTCGGTGAGACGCCGGCCGAGCCCGTGGCGCCGCTGCTCGGGCTCGACCCAGAGCTCGTCGAGCCACGCGCCCGGGCCGCCGTGCTCGAGCGTCCACAGGAAGGTCATCACCGCGACGCCGGCGAGCTGACCATCCGCATCGGCCGCGATCAGCACGCGGCCGAGCTCCGGCCGCTCGGTCAGCGTGCGCACCGAGCGCTCGAGCGCGTCGTCGCCGAGCGCGATGTCGTGCGACTCGAGCTGGCGACGGAGCAGCGCGATCGCTTGCGACGCCTCCTCGGGCCGCGCCGTCCGGATCTCGAAGTGGCTGCCCAGCATCTCAGTTCTCCCTTGCGAGCGCGGGCCAGTTGGCGTCGGCGCGCGCCACCCCCTGATCGACGCCTTCCTTCTCGAACTCGGCGCGCGCGTCGCCGAGCATGCCGCGGTAGAACAGCAGGAGTCGGTCGTCCGCGACGATGTAGCTCTCCGGATCGACCTCAAACTTGTAGCCGTTCGCCACTGCGTAGGCGCACCAGCCGCCGTACTCGGGCTCGTAGCGCGCGGGGTCGGCGACGAAGCGATCGCGGTTCTCGATCGAGACGAAGCGGTAGCGACGCCCTTCGTGCTCCGCGGTGATCCCGGCGTCACCCTGCCGTGGTCGGCCGCCGCCTTCGGGGAAGTAGCTCACCGGATCGTAGCCGTTGAGCGCGATGCCCGAGGCGTCGAGATTGTGCTCGGGCCGCTCGCGGCCGAGCCAGGCGACGGCCGCGAAGCCGGCGACGATCACGACGCCGAGCGCCACGGCCAAGCTGACGATCACCTTTCGTGCGCGTGTCATGCGGCCCTCCGTAAAATATGCACTGCGCATACATCGATCACGACGCACGACGCGACGCAAGAGGGTATTTGACGAAAATGTGCGTAGCGCATATATCGCTCCCATGAAGCCGGAGACGGCGGCGAACATCGTCGGCGCGTTCGCGCTCGCGATCTGCGACGGCATTCGTGAGGCGGTCGACGGCCGTGCCGGATCACAGGCGGCGGCCGCGCTGGTCCACCTCTCGAAGTACGGCGACGAGCCGATCGACGCCCTGCGCCGCCCGCTGCGGCTGTCGCACCCGGGCTGCGTGCGGCTGGTCGACCGGCTCGAGGAGCAGAAGCTCGTCGTGCGCGGCGCCGGCGAGGACCGCCGGGCGCGCCCCCTGCGTCTCACGCCGGCCGGAGCGAGCGCGGCGCGGACGGTGCTGCGCAGACGCGAGGCCGCGCTGCGTCGCGCGCTCGCGGCGCTCACCCCGCGCGAGCAGCAGACGCTCGGACGCCTCGCCGCGAAGGCGCTCGCCGCGCTGATCGAGGACGAGGCGCAAGCGCTCACCGTCTGCCGGCTGTGCGACTACGGCGCCTGCCCCGACGACGACTGTCCCGCCGCCAAGGCGCTGACCACCTGACGCGACGCGATTGCGGCGTCGTGTTCAGCGTCGGGGCGCGAAGCGCTCGAGCACGAGGCCGCGCAAGGTCTCGGACGACGTCCGCTCGAGCCCGCTCTGCGACAGCACCGAGGCGAGCTCGGGGTGCAGCGCCGCGCTCGTGTCGGTCATCACGACCAGCACCGCGGGAGGCTGCGCGTGCGACGCCAGCGTCGCGATCTCGCGCGGGCTCGCGAGCGCGAGCACGCGCTCCGCGCGCAGACGTTCGGGGAGACGCTCGCGGTCGGCGAACGCTTCGGGCGACACGTGGTAGGCGAGCGGCAAGAGCTGGTACGGCGGCACGACGACGACGATCTCGCCGGCACCACTCGCGGCGCGCACGCGCTCCGCCGCCGCGCGCCAGTCGGTGCGCGTGATCGGGTCGCGCCACGCCGTGAGCAACGACAGCGCGCACAGCGCGAGCGCGGCGCCGTGCCGCAGCAGCGGACGGACCGGGAGCCGCATCAGCACCCACGCGAGCAGCAGGTAGAGGCCGAGCGTCGTGTAGAGCAGGTAGCGGTCGAGGAACACCGCCACGATCTGCGAGGCGACGAAGGCGAGCACGAGCGGCAGGAACGCCCACGCGCCGAGCATCGCGGCCGTCGTCCAGCCGGGCTCGTCCGCAACGCCGCCGCCCGCGACGTCACGGATCGCAGTGCCGCGGACCGCAGCGCCACCGCCCGCGCGCGACGTGGACGCCGCGATCGCCGCCGCACCGCCCGCGAGCAGCAGCGCGTCGATCGCGAGCAGCGTGCTGCTGCCGGCGAAGCCGGTGAGCACGTCGATCGCCTCGCGCGCACCTGGCGCTCTGATCCATTCGGTCATCGGCGGTGGCCAGGCCGAGAGCACGTAGAGCAGGCAGGGGACGAAGGCGATCAGCGCGACCGCCTGACACGCCACGACCGTCGCGACGTTGCGTACACGATCCTCGCCGCGCAACGCTGCAACCACGAACTGCACGGGAAACATCAGCCCGGCGACGTAGTGCGTGTAGAGCAGCGCCGTGTCGAGCACCGCGAGCGCGACGATGCGCCGTGTGCTGCGACGCTCGAGCAGGAGAAGCAACGCGTGAAACGAGGCGACGCACAGCAGCCCGACCAGCGCGTAGAGCCGCGCCTCGTGCCCGTAGTAGAGCTGGTAGCGCGACGTCGTCAGCAGCAGCGCCGCCCAGAGCCCCGTCGGCGCGTCGATGAAGCGGCGTCCGAGCTGGAACAGCAGCACGGCGGTCGCCGCGCTCAGCAGCACCGACAGCGTGCGCGCGGCTTCGATGGTCACGCCGAAGACGCTCAGCCACGCTTGCACGAGCAGCGCGTAGATCGGCGGGGTCGCGTCGCCGGCGAGGCTCGACGCGAGATCGAACGGCGCGTGCGCGTTGCGCAGCGTCACCGCCTCGTCGAACCAGATGCTCTGCGCCGCGACGAGCGGCAGCTTGAGCGCGAGGTTGACGGCGAACAGCCGCACGCTCACGACGAGCGCGTGCCGGTCGAGCCAGCTCGCGCCGGCGTCGGCGACTCCGGACCAGGTGAGCTCTGCACCATTTGCCTGCGTGGCGCTGCGCGCTTGCGTCGCCATCGGTTCCCTACCGTCCCCGGGAGGCTATCGGCGTTCGGCGCCGGATCGTTCACACCCAATGCACGTCGTGCGCCTTACGGAGCGACGCGTGCCTGCCGATGTCAGGCTCGATGGAGCCGGCCGGTCGCGTCCTGATCCCGGGACGGGTCGCGCTCGCGGCCTTCGTCGGGCACTTCGCGTGCGCGCTCGCGGTGTCGCTGCGCCATCCGGGGCTGGTCTACGAGCCCGACCGGGTCGCGAACTGGCTCTACTTCCATGCGCTTCGCACCGGTGCGCCGCGGCTCGCGGACTTCTGGTACTTCCCGGCGCCGAAGGTGACGGCGGTGGTCCTGCTCGGGCCGCTCGCCGACGGGCCGCTCGAGGGCGTGGTGGTCGCCGCGGTCGCGGGGCTGCTCGGGGCGGCGCTCGCGTGGCTCGCCGCGCGCTCGTTCGGCGCCGCGGCGGGCGTCGGCACGGCGCTGCTCGTGCCGCTCGACCCGCTGTGGACGATCCTGGTCGCGACCGCGAGCGCCGACCTGCTGGTCGCGGCGGGTGTCGCGGGCGCGGTGGCGGCGTGGGTCGCGGAGCGGCCGCGGCTCGCGGGCGTCGCGCTCCTGCTCGCGACCGCGGTCAAGGCGCCGGCCGCAGCGGCGGCGCTGCCGCTCGTGCTGACGCCGGGGACGTCGCTGCGCGCACGCGCCTGGCCGGTGATCGGAGCGGCGGCCGGATTCGTCGCGACGCTCGGCGGCTACGTGCTGCTGCTCGGCAGCACGCAGGCGCCGTTCGGCTTTCTCGCCGCGTACACCGAGATGCGCGGTACTGCACCGCCGCCGCTCGTCGGCTGGCTCGCGCGCTGGGCGGCGACCGATCTGTTCGGCGAGATGCTGCGCTGGTCGTGGCCGCTCGCGCTCGTCGGCCTGGGCGCGACGCTCGTGGCGCGCGACGCGTGGCCGATGCGGCTCTGGAGCGCCGCTGCGCTCGCGGTCGGCGCCGCCTTCGTCGCGCTCGCGGTCGCGACCGACACGCTGCTCTTCGCGCGCTTTCTCTGGGCGATCGAGCTCTGCGT
The DNA here is from genome assembly GCA_036563615.1 of Candidatus Binatia bacterium. NCBI lineage: Bacteria > Candidatus Binatota > Binatia (SeqCode) > Binatia bacterium. The sequence goes on along the minus strand of DATCMB010000007.1, from coordinate 128,624 downwards.
CGTCGCGTGGTGCGCGATCGGCGCGGCCGTCGTGGGACGCGTGAGCGCGCGTCGGTTGCTCGCGGGGCGCGGGCTCGCGCAGTCGCACGAAGAACGTGGCGCGCTCGTCGCGCCGGCCGCGACCGCGCTGCTGCTGCTCGTTGCGGCCATCTCGCTCTGGCGCGGCGCCGGCGGCAGCAGCGAGCACTACGCGGTGCTCTTCGAGGCGGGCGCGCGCACCGCGCTGCCCTGGCTCGAGCGCGCCGCGCCCGACGTGCGTCCCGCGCAGCGCGTGCTCGTGCCGCTCTGGTTCCAGCCGGCGGCGATGTGGCTGCTGCGCGACGCGGACGTCGCCGCCGCCGAGGTCGAGGTGGCGCGGCCGCGCGAGCAGGGCGGCGCCGCGGACTGGCTGCTGCTCGCGCCCGCGTACTACGAGACGCGCGCCGCCGCCGCGTGGAGCACGGAGGCGACGCGCGCGGGCTACGACGTCGTCGCGACCAGCACGCTGCCGCGCATGGCTCTCTTGCGACGCAGCGGCGCGAGCACGTCGCAAGATCCCGTCGCCGACGCACGTCCGTGACGACGTGCGCGCGGACGTCGCTTCGGCTCGCTCCGCGCAGCTCGCGTCGAATCAGAAGCTGTAGCGGATCCGCGCGTAGAGCTCGCTGTTCTTCTTGAATTCGCCGATCAGCGAGAACGAGTTGCCCCAGATGCCGAGCACGCCGGCGCGCAGCTCGAGCGCGTCGGTGACGGCGTAGGTCGCCTCCGCACGCACGAGCTCGTAGCCGCTCTCGATGCCCCAGAGACCGACGAGCTTGGTCTCGAGTCGGTCGGACATCCAGGACTTGCGCAGGCTCGCGGCGAGCCGGCTGTCGACGTCGCGGATCAAAAGCGGCGTGTCGTTGTGCAGGAGGATGATCTGGTAGAGCTCGATCAGCGGCAGCCAGCCGTCGATCAGGTAGTCCGCGCCGATGCCCCACTCGACCGCGTCGCGCCGCGCGAAGGCGTCGACGTTCACGGTCTCGCCGGCGAGCAGCGCCTCGATCGCCTTCGGGTTCTCGAGCACGTCGTCCGACAGGCGGCGCACGTCGCGCGGGTAGGGACGGCGGAAGCGCCAGGCGGCCTCGAAGCGCGTCGTGAGCCCGCCGAACACCGTCGACGCGTCGACGCCGAGCGACTGGAAGCGCAGGTACGCGGGACGCAGCCGCGTGCTCGCCGTGCCGTGCAGGACGCCGTCGCTCGCGCCGTCGATGGTGAGCGAGATCGGCACGGTGAACGACGCGGCGGGGTCGTAGCCGTCGTAGAACACCGCCGACCAGTCGACGCCGCGCGTGCGTCCCGAGATCCGCAGACCGACGTTGCCGTTGTCGAAGCGTCGCGCCGGCGCCGGCGCGTTTTCGAGCCGCTGCTCGATGTCGACCAGGCACGGGCAGAGCTGGGTGCCGTCGACCACCAAGTCGTCGATGGACAGCGAGCTGTCGGTCGACGCCGCGGGCGGGAACCAGCGCTCGTCCTGCTCGGGGAAGAGCCACGGCACCGCGATCGGCTGCCAGACCAGCGTGACGCGCGGCTCCTCGAGCGAGCGCCAAGACGAGCGCGGGTAGTACGACAGCGCGAGCGACGGGACGGCGATCTTCTGGTCGTTCTCGTCGGTGATGAACGGGTCGTAGTAGCGCAGCGGGTTGAGCAGGTCGTTCGGCTTGACGCCGTCGAGGCGCCCCCAGGTGAAGCGCTGGTTGCCGACGCGCACGTCGAAGGCGTCGCCGAGCCACTCGACCCAGGCCTCGTCGAGCTGCAGCGACGGATCGACGTTCTGGAAGCTGTGCCCGAAGTCGATCAGCCCGGCACCGGTCGCGTGCTCGAGCGTGCCGCCCCAGCGTCCGGTGGTCGCGAGCTTCCAGCGCAGGCGCGGCGTGATCGCCTGCTCGGCCCACAGATCGACGCGCGCGAGCGGGCGCTGACGCGGGCTCGGGTGGTCGAGGCGCACGACGCCGAGGCCCTCGAGGCGGCCGCCGACGCGCGGCGCTGCGGCGAGCGCCGGCGACGCACAGGCGAGCGCGAGCAGCGCCACGAGGACGGGCGCGACGACCAAGGTCGGCAACGCGACGAAGACGGGTCTGGCGACGCGCGCGGCGCGCGCTCGCGGACGGGACGGACTCTGCATGCGAGCCGGGCCCGCTTATCCGGGGACGCCCGTCCCTTCAATCCCCGGGGCGGTCGTCGCGCCGCTCGTGCGTGCCGACCGCCGCGGTCTCGCGTGGTCCCGCGTAGCCCGAGTCGCGCCGCGTCGCTGCGCCGCCGGCGTCAGTCGCCGAGGCAGATGCCGAGGCCGCGCGCCGTCTTGATCAGGTTGTGGTCGAGGTTGACGTTGCGGTAGCGGCTGATCGCGTCCTTGATCGGGATCGCGACGATGTCGTCCGCGCGCAGCGCGACCATGTAGCCGAACTTGCCCTCGGCGACGAGGTCGACCGCGGCGACGCCGAAGCGCGTCGCGAGCAGGCGGTCCATCGGCGTCGGGATGCCACCGCGCTGCAGGTGACCGAGCACGCAGACGCGCGTCTGGCGGAAGCCGCGCGCCTCGAGCTCGTTCGCGAGCCACGCGCCGACGCCGCCCAGGATCGGGTTCGGTTGCCCGGGCTGACGCTCCTTCACGGTCAGCGCCGTGCCGCCGCGCGGGTACGCGCCCTCCGCGACCACGATGATCGCGAAGTGGCTGCCCGCCTTGCGGCGCCGCTTGATGTGCATCGCGATGCTGTCGACGTCGAACGGGATCTCCGGCAGCAGGATGGTGTCGGCGCCGCCGGCGATCCCCGAGCACAGCGCGATCCACCCGGCGTCGCGGCCCATGACCTCGAGGATCATCACGCGGTCGTGGCTCTCCGCGGTCGAGTGCAGCTTGTCGATCGCCTCGGTCGCGGTCTCGACGGCCGTCTGGAAGCCGAAGGTCATCTCGGTCGCGTCGAGGTCGTTGTCGATCGTCTTCGGCACGCCGACGATCGGCAGGCCCTTCTCGTAGAGCGCTTGCGCGATGCGCTGCGAGCCGTCCCCGCCGACGCTGATCACCGCGTCGACCCCGATGCGGTGCAGACGCCGGATCAGCTCGTCCGAGCGGTCGACGATCTCGTAGGTGCCGTCGGGACGCCGCACCGGGAACTCGAACGGTCCGCCGGTGTTGCTGGTCCCGAGGATGGTGCCGCCGCGCAGGAGCAGGCCGCGCACCGAGGCGAGGTCGAGCGGCACGATGCGCATCGGGTCGTCGAGCACGCCGTTGAACGCCTCGACGCTGCCGATCACCTGCCAGTCGTAGCCCTTGATGGCTCGCTTCACCGCCGCGCGAATGACGGCGTTCAGGCCCGGGGCGTCGCCGCCGCCGGTCATGATCATGACTTTCTGGATCTCCACCGAACGCTTCCCCGTCCCTCCGTTCGAGTATAGACGGCTCACCCGACGAGAAAACTGCGTTGGCGGTTGCCGGCGTCGTCGCGTGCGGTTAGATGCGCCGCGATGGCGGCCTCGGTGCCGATCACGGCGACGACGCGCATCGTGGGGGTGATCGGCGATCCGATCGCGCACTCGCGCTCGCCCGCGATGCACAACGCGGCCTTTCGCGCGCTCGGGCTGCCGTACGCGTACTGTGCGTTCCGCGTGCGTCCGGACGAGGTCGCGGCGGCGGTCGCGGCCGTGCGCGCGCTCGACCTGGTCGGGCTCAACGTCACCATCCCCCACAAGGAGGCGGTGATCCCGCACCTCGACCGCGTGACACCGCTCGCGCGTCTCGCCGGCGCGGTGAACACGATCGTGAATCGCCGCGGCGTGCTGCTCGGCGACAACACGGACGTCCCGGGGCTCGCGCTCGCGCTCGACGAGGCGGGCGCGGCGCGCCGGGTCGCGACGGCGGTGGTGATCGGCGCCGGCGGCTCGGCGCGCGCCGCCGTGGTGGCGCTCGGGCGGCGGGCGTCGCGGGTCGTCGTCGCGGCGCGGCGGGTCGAGCGCGCGCAGGCGCTGATCGAGGAGCTGCACCGCGGCGTCCGTGCGCGGCTCGAGGCGGTGCCGCTGTCCGAGCTCGCGCCCGGCGGGCCGGGTGTCGACGCACACCTCGCGCGCGCCGGGATCGTCGCCAACGCGACGCCGGTCGGCATGAAGGGCGAGGCGTTCGTGCCGTTCGACTTCGCCGCGACGCCGCGCGACTGCTTGTTCTACGACCTGGTGTACACCGAGCGGCAGACGTCGTTTCTCGCCGGCGCGGCGCGCGCGCGACGTCGCGGCGTCAACGGCCTCGGCATGCTGCTGCACCAGGGCGCGCTCGCGTTCGAGGCGTGGACCGGCGTGAAGCCGCCGCTCGACGTGATGCGCCGCGCGCTGCGCGCCGCCGCGCGCTGAGGTCGCGAGGGCTCGCCGCCGACGCAACGACCTCGCTCGTGCGCGCGCGGGCACGCGTCGGCGCCGTTCTCTGGCGGCGTGCGCGCGACGGTCAGCCGTTGTCCGCTACGGACGTTTGACTGTCGCGGGTGGTGTCAGTAAGAAAAACCAGCATCCGGAGCGTGCTCACTCCAACCCTTCCGCTGGCCCCTACAGAAGGAAACTTCATGCCGCGCGCCGACGGTGCCCGCAGCCCTGCTGCGTCTGCCATTCCTTCTCCCATCGGGCGAGGCGCGCGGGGAGGACGGTGCGTGCAGCGCGCGAAGATTCTCGCCGCAGCGGCCGTGCTCGTGCTCTCGGCCGCGACGGCCGCGGACGCGCGGCTCGACGTCGTCGCGCGGCTCGACCTGCCGGGCAGCGCGCGTCCGACGAGCCTCGTCGCCGACGCGACCGGCCGGCTCCTCTACCTCGCCACCTTGCGCCGTCCGCGTCACGACGAGCTCTACGCGATCGACGTCGGACCGGACGGTCGCGACGCGCAGCTCGCCTGGTCGCTCGAGATCGGCGCCTCGGTGCACGCGCTCGCGATCGACGGCTCGCGGCTCTATCTCGCGACCAGCCACGACGCCGAGGAGCTCGTCATCGTCGACACCGATCTGCGCAGCCGGGTCGGCTCGTTCGACGCGCCGGGACGCGCCGATGGCTTGCTCGTCGAGGTGCTCGAACCGGGCGTCGTCCTGCTCGGGCGACGGCGCAGCGCGGATCCCGAGTCCTTCCGTCTCGACGTGCGCGACCCCGCGAACGTCGTCGTGCTCGAGGCCAGCGAGGCGCGAAGGAGCGCGTGGCCTGCGAAGCCGGAGCCGCTGCCCCGCTCGTCGTACCGCGGGCGGCTCGTCGGGCGCATCGACCGTCCGAGCGAGCACGGCGTCCTGCACTACGTCGCGGTCGGCGACCGCAAGGCCGAGCTCCAGATCCTCGAGGACCGGCCGCCGGTGCGCTTCGCCGACGTCGATGGCGACGGGATCTACCGCCTCGGCTGCCTCGGCGACTCGAACACCGTCGACCACTCGGAGCAAGCGAGCTGGTGCACGCTGCTCGCCGCGGCGATCGACGATCCGACGTTCGAGGTGATCAACGTCGCCGTGGCCGGGGCGACGGTGACGAAGAACCTCAAGCTCGACTCCGACGCGACGTCGCAGATGGCGCAGGTGCTCGCGCACCGGCCCGACGCGGTGGTGCTCGCCTTCGGCACCAACGACCTGTTCCAGCTGAGATCCCCGGCCGTGATCCTCGCCGCTTACCTGGCACAGGAGGCGAGGGCGCTCGCGGCCGGCGTCGCGTTCTACGTCGCCACGACGCCGCCCCACGCAGCCTGTCGCAACCGTGGGTGCCTGGCGCTCGAGGAGACGAACCGCCTTCTCCGCGAGAGCTTCCCCGGGCGCCTGCTCGAGTTCTTCGACGGCTTCACGGCGGAGCATTTCCTGGCGGACGGCTACCACCTGAACGAGGCCGGCCAGCGGCTGCGCGCCGAGCGCGCCTTCGAGCTCTTCGCGCTGCTCTGAGCGCGCGCGAGACGCGCGCGACGCTCGCGCCGCGTGCCGGCGTCGCCGCGCGCTCCGTTGCGTCACGACGCACCGCGCACCGCGGATCATGTCTCGCGTGACATGGCGTGCGAGCAGTTCCGCGCGTATCCCGCAGCGCACACCGTGCGCTTCGCTGCGCGTGCGCGCAGCGATCGGGCCCATGACGCACGCTCATAAAGCGTCAACGATCGGGTGCCGAAGATGGAAGCGAGGTCTCAAGGCTGCACGCATGGAAGCGATTGCCAGAACACAACAACACGCCGAGCCGGCCCGCGCCCACACGGTCAGTAGCCGGATCGGTGAGCTGCTGCTGAAACAGGGTGTCATCACCCCGGCCGACTTGCGCGTCGCGATGGGTCGACTGCGCGAGTCGGGCGGTGCGCTCACCACCTACGTGGTGAAGCACTGCGGCGTCTCGGAAGCCGAGCTGCTGACGGTGCTCCAGGAGGAGTACCACCTGCCGGTCGTCGATCCGGCCGGGCTCGACATCCCGCCCGAGGTCATCGACGTCCTGCCGGCGGTGCTCGCGAACAAGTACCACATCGTCCCCGTGAGCCTGTCGCGCACGACGCTCACGCTGGCGATGGCCGACCCGTCGAACTTGATTGCGATCAACGAGGTCAAGTTCCTGACCGGGTTCGACGTCCGCGCCGCGATCGCCGGTCCGCTGTCGATCGAGCGCGCCATCGAGCGCTACTACGATCGCGCGATCAACTACGGCGACGTCCTCTCGCAGCTCGGCAACGAGGACATGGAGGTCGTCCAGACCGAGGAAGAGGTCGACCTCAAGCAGCTCGAGAAGGCGACGGAAGAGGCGCCGGTCGTCAAGCTGGTGAACGCGCTGCTCACCGACGCGATCAAGAAGCGCGCTTCCGACATCCACATCGAGCCGTACGAGCGCATGCTGCGCGTGCGCTTCCGCGTCGACGGCGTGCTGCACGAGATCATGCAGCCGCCGCTGAAGCTCAAGAACGCGATCATCTCGCGCATCAAGATCATGTCGTCGCTCGACATCGCCGAGCGCCGTCTGCCGCAGGACGGACGCATCAAGGTGAAGGTCGGCGGCGGCGGCGAGATGGATCTGCGCGTGTCGACCCTGCCGACGCTGTTCGGCGAGAAGGTCGTCATGCGTCTGCTCGACAAGAGCCAGGTCCAGCTCGACATCAACAAGCTCGGCTTCGACCAGCGCGCGATCGATCTGTTCCGCTCGGCGATCAACAAGCCGTACGGGATGATCCTCGTCACCGGCCCGACCGGTTCCGGTAAGACGACGACGCTCTACTCGGCGCTCAGCGAGCTCAACAAGGTGGGCACCAACATCTCGACCGCCGAGGATCCGGTCGAGTACAACATGGTCGGCGTCAATCAGCTCCAGGTGCACGAGGACATCGGGCTGAACTTCGCGACCGCGCTGCGCGCGTTTCTCCGTCAGGACCCCGACGTCATCATGGTCGGCGAGATCCGCGACTTCGAGACCGCGGAGATCGCGGTCAAGGCGGCGCTCACCGGCCACCTGGTGCTGTCGACCGTGCACACCAACGACGCGCCGTCGACGATCAACCGACTGCTCAACATGGGCATCGAGCCGTTCCTGATCGCGTCGTCGGTGAACCTGATCATGGCGCAGCGTCTCGCGCGCGTCGTGTGCCCGAAGTGTCGCGAGCCGCACGAGGTGCCGGCGCGCGTGATGATCGAGCTCGGCGTTCCCGAGGATCAGGCGAAGGACATCATCGCCTACAAGGGCAAGGGCTGCTCGTACTGCGGCAACACAGGCTTCCGCGGCCGCACGGCGCTCTACGAGATGATGGCGATGACCGAGCCGATGCGTGAGCTGATCCTGAGTGGCGCATCCGCCATCGAGCTCAAGCGCCAGGCGATGGCCGACGGCATGAAGACCCTGCGTCAGAGCGGCATCGAGAAGGTGTGCGATGGCGTGACGAGCGTCGAGGAAGTGATGCGCGTCACGATGAACGATTGAACGAGGGGCACGCGCCCCTCGCCCCACGCGGCAAAGCCGCGCGGGGTCCCACTCCCGCGCTCGCTTCGCTTCTCCGCGCGCTGACGCGCGCGGAGAAGCGCGCCGCTGACGTCGCGGCGAAGCTGCACGCGGTCTGGCTCGGTGCTCGTCTCGCTCGGCGAGCGCTAACGCGTGCGCGATGAAGACGCGCGACATGCGTCGCTCGTCCTCGCGCCCAGCTCGGCATTCTCCTTCACCCGCACCGTTAATCTCGTAACGCCATCGCTTCATCTGTGCCGCTCTCGGCGGCGTGTCGGTCAAGAAAATCACGCAAGGAAGCGATGTGCCTTCCTCTTTCCGGTGGCACTTGCCTTGCACCAGCCCACGTCGCGCCGGTGTCACCAGCGCACGCGACGATCGATCGGAGGAAGCCGCATGCAGATGCACGAGCTGTTCGAGCAGATGACTCAGCAGAACGCATCCGACCTGCACATCACGGCGGGTGCGCCGCCCATGGTGCGCGTGCACGGCGACGTCGTGCCGTTGCCGTACGACCCGCTCGACGCGAACGCCACCAAGCAGCTCTGCTACAGCGTCCTCACCGAGCAGCAGAAGAAGAAGTTCGAGGAGGAGAGCGAGCTCGACTTCTCGTTCGGCGTGCAGGGCCTGTCGCGCTTCCGCGGCAACCTGTTCGTGCAGCGCGGTGCGGTCGGCGGCGTGTTCCGCGCGATTCCGCAGTCGGCGCCGCCGCTCTCGCAGCTCGGGCTGCCGCCCGCGGTTCAGAACCTGATCAAGCTGCCGCGCGGCCTCATCCTGGTCACCGGTCCGACCGGCAGCGGTAAGTCGACGACGATGGCCGCGATGATCGACCAGATCAACGAGACGCGCGCCGAGCACATCATCACGGTCGAGGATCCGATCGAGTTCCTGCACCCGCACAAGAAGTGCATCGTCAACCAGCGCGAGGTGTTCGCCGACACGCACAGCTTCGCGGCCGCTCTCAAGCACATCCTGCGTCAGGACCCCGACGTCGTGCTCGTCGGCGAGCTCCGCGACCTCGAGACGATCGAGGCCGCGCTGACCATCGCCGAGACCGGCCACCTTGTGTTCGCGACGCTGCACACCAACTCGGCGGTGCAGACGATCAACCGCGTGATCGACGTCTTCCCGGCGGGACAGCAGGCGCAGGTGCGCGCGCAGCTCTCGCTCGTCCTCGAGGCGGTGATCTCGCAGACGCTGCTGCCGCGCGCCGACGGCCGCGGCCGCGTCATGGCGTGCGAGGTGATGATCCCGAACCCCGCGATCCGCAACCTGATCCGCGAGGAGAAGGTGCACCAGCTCTACTCGCAGATGCAGGTCGGCCAGCAGAAGTGGGGGATGGTGACGCTGTCGCAGTCGTTGCTCGATCTCGTGCAGCGGCGGCTGATCACGCCGGAGGCGGCGCTCGAGGCCGCGACCGAGCCGGAGGAGCTCAAGCAGATGCTCGGCATGCGGGCCGCGACCTCGCAGGCGGGGCGGGTGACGATCGCGCGGTAGGCCGAGAAGCCGGACGGGCGGGGAATGGGGGCGGAGTAGATGCCGGTCTTTGCGTACGAAGGGCGGACCGCGAGCGGAAAGATCCTCCGTGGCAACATGGAGGCGCCGTCCCGCGAGGCGGTGATCAACCGCCTGCGCGCGCAGCGGATCCAGCCGATCACCAACAAGATCCGCGAGCGCGGCAAGGGCCTCGACCGCGAGATCACGCTGCCGGGCTTCCGGCCGACCGTCAAGCCCAAAGACGTCGTCGTCTTCACGCGTCAGCTGACGACGATGATCGACGCGGGCATGCCGCTCGTGCAGATCCTCGACATCCTCGCGAGCCAGTCGGACAACAAGACCTTCGCCACGCAGATCCGCGACGTGAAGGAGTCGGTCGAGGCGGGCTCGACGCTGTCCGAGGCGCTGCGCAAGTTCCCGAAGAGCTTCGACGAGCTCTACGTCAACATGGTGCAGGCCGGCGAGGTCGGCGGCATCCTCGACACGATCCTGGGACGCCTCTCCGTCTACATGGAGAAGATGCTGTCCCTGAAGCGCAAGATCAAAGGCGCGATGATCTACCCGGCGACGATCGTCACCGTCGCGGTGATCGTCACGATGATCCTGCTGGTGTTCGTGATCCCGGTGTTCGCCGAGCTGTTCGCGAGCTTCGAGCAGGAGCTGCCGCTGCCGACGCAGATCGTTATCAACCTGTCGAACTTCGTCGTCGCGAACCTGCACTTCATGGTCGGAGCCGTGGTGATCGCGGTGGTGGCCCTGCGCTACACCTACCGGACCGAGCGCGGACGGCTCTACCTCGACCAGGCGATGCTGCGCTTCCCGATCATCGGTGAGCTGATCCGCAAGGCCGCGATCGCGCGCTTCTCGCGCACGCTTGGCACGCTGGTCTCGTCGGGCGTGCCGATCCTCGACTCGCTGACCATCACCGCGCGCACCGCGGGCAACAAGGTCGTCGAGCGCGCGGTCTTCGCGATCCGCGAGAGCATCAGCCAGGGACGTACGATGCTCGAGCCGCTCACGCAGAGCGGCGTCTTCCCGCCGATGGTCTGCCAGATGGTCGGCGCGGGCGAGATGACCGGCGCGATCGACCAGATGCTCCAGAAGATCGCAGATTTTTACGAGGAGGAGGTCGACGTGGCCGTAGCGAACCTCACCGCGCTGATGGAGCCGCTCGTGATCGTCGTTCTGGGAACCGTCATCGGCGGTCTCGTGATCGCCATGTACCTGCCGATCTTCCAGCTCGGCTCGCTGTTGTCGTCATGAGCACCGTCGACGAGCAGGCCTTCCGCGACGAGACGCTGCGCGAGCGTCTGCGCATCCTTCTCTTCGCGCGCGTCCTCGTCGTCACCGTCTTCCTCGCGGCCGCCGGCGCCTACCATCTGAGCGTGGCCCGCCCCGGCAGCGTGATCGGCTCGGCGACGTTCTTCTGGATCGCCGTCGCCTACGCCGTGACGCTGGCGTCGGCGCTCGTCGTGCGCGTCGTGCCGCGGCCGCGGCTGTTCGCGTACGCGCAGATGGTGCTCGACGTCCTGCTGCTGACCGGCGCGATCGAGCTCGCGCGCGGCGCGGGCTCGCCGCTCGCCGTGCTCTACGTGCTCGCGATCGCCAACGCCGCCGGTCTGCTGCTCATGCGCGGCGCGCTGGTGAGCGCGCTCGCCGCGTCGATCGCCTGGGCGTACTTGACGGTCGACGCCGCACGCACCCTGGGCGAGAGCATGCTGCTCGACGCCGTCGTGCCGTCGCTGCTCGGCTCGAGCTGCTTCATCTTGATCGCGGTCATGATGGGCTCGCTGACGCGCAAGCTCGCCAGGACCGAGCGCGAGCTGTCGCTGCGCGACAGCGAGGTGCGCCGTCTCGAGGGTCTGCACAGCGCGCTCGCGAACGGCCTCGAGAGCGGCCTGCTGGTCGCGGACGTGACCGGCCGCGTGCGCTCGGCGAACCCCGCGTGCCAGCAGATCCTCGGCCACCCGATCTCGTCGATCCTCGGACGCGAGGTCACCTGGCTCATCCCGCTGCTCGCGACGTCGGAGGATCAGGACGAGGGCCGCGAGCACCGCGAGTGCGAGTACCGCGCGCCCGACGGCGGCGCGAAGCGCCTGCGCATCAAGCGGACGCAGCTCACCGATACCTACGGCAACGGGATCGGCGAGCTCGTCTTGCTGCAGGACGTGACCCGCATCCAGGAGCTCGAGGAGCGGCTCGCGCGCGACGAGCGCTCGGCGCTGCTGCTCGACGACGAGCCGGTCGCCGACGAGCGCGACCCCGCCACCGAGCCGACGGAGGACGAGCGCGACGGCATCGTCGGCGCCTGCCAGGCGATGCGCGCGGTGTCGAAGCTGATCGACAAGGTCGCGCACGCCGACGCGACGGTGCTCGTCACCGGCGAGAGCGGCACGGGCAAGGAGCTCGTGGCGCGCGCGATCCATCGGCGCAGCGCACGCGCGAACGCGCCGTTCGTGGTCGTCAACTGCGGCGCGATCCCCGAGAACCTGATCGAGAGCGAGCTCTTCGGCCACGTCCGCGGCGCCTTCACGGGCGCGATCGCCGACCGGCCGGGGCTCTTCCGCCGCGCGCACGGCGGCACGATCTTCCTCGACGAGATCGGCGAGCTGCCGCTGCAGCTCCAGGTGCGTCTGCTGCGCGTCCTGCAGGACCGCATGGTGATGCCGGTCGGCGGCAACACGCAGTTCGCGGTCGACGTGCGGGTGATCGCGGCGACCAACCGCGTGCTCGAGGACCTCGTCAAGGAAGGCCGCTTCCGCGAGGACCTCTACTACCGGCTGGCGGTGATCTCGATCCACGTGCCGCCGCTGCGCGAGCGCGAGGGCGACCTCGAGCGTCTGATCGCGCACTTCGTGCGCAAGGCCGCGGAGCGTCACGCGAAGCCGGTGGCGCGGGTCTCCGGCCGCGCGATGGAGCTGCTGCTGCGCTACAAGTACCCGGGCAACGTGCGCGAGCTCGAGAACGTGATCGAGCACGCCGTGACGCTCGCCGACGGCGACACGATCCGCGAGGTCGACCTGCCGGAGGCCTTGCGCGACGCGGTGACGCTGCGCGCGGCGACGCTCGCTGCGGCGCCGGCGGTCGCCGAGGCGCAGGCGGCGGCGTCCGAGAACGGGCTCGGCGACCGGGTCGACGACGGCCTGGCGCGCGCCTCGTCGAACCTGCTCGCCGGTCGCGAGGCGCTGCGTGACGCCTTGCGCGACGCGCCGATCGTCCTGCCGATCGACGAGGGCGAGGGAGCGAGCCTCGACGACCAGCTCGCCCGGCGCGAGAAGGAGATGCTGCTCGCCGCGCTCGCGCGCGCGTCCGGCGTGAAGAAGAAGGCCGCGACGCTGCTCGGGATCAACTACCGCTCCTTCCGCCACCGGCTGCAGAAGTACGGCCTCGACGCGCACGGCGACGAGATGATGCCGCGGCTGAGTTCCACGCCGCTGCCGCGCGAATCGGGTCACTGAGCGGCCGCTGCGGCCGGCAAACACCGCGCTCCGGCGTCCGTGACGGTCGGTGCCGGAGCGCGCCACGCGCTCGCACGCTCGAGCTCCGCTCGATTCCCGCGCGAGCCGCTCGCGAGCGGCTCACGAGCTGCGCGCGAGTGCCGTTGCCGCAACGCGGCACGACTGCCGCGCAGGCATCTGCGCGCGCGACGCGCGTGGGTTGCGCTCGTGACGTACGTGCGCGTGCTCGTTCCTCACGTGCGCGTGCTGGTGCCGCGCGTCTTTGCGCGCGCGAAGCCGCGTGATTCGGCGTGTTCCGCGCGTATCGCGTCTGCGCTGCGGCCTGGCGCTGCGGCTTGCGCGCCGAGTCGCGACGCGCGTGCCGCGCGTTTCGCGTCGCCGGCGAGTGACGCAAAGGGGCACCGTCGAGATCTTGACGGCAACGATGCGTCACTCGTTGGTCGCGACCGCCACGGAAGCGCCACTGAAACGTCGGCGTGACGCTTCGACGCAGCGGCGGGTCTCGGCTGGAGCAAGAGAAAAACTCGGAAATCCAAGGAGCCGCGTGAGGCCGGCGCGTTCCAGGGTCGTGGCACCACGCTTGCTCCCCGGCCGGCCCAGCAGCCTCGCCACAGCGGCGACGGCGAAGAGCTTAGAGCGCAGGCCGAAGGGCGGCAGGGCGCGAGCGAATCGGGAGGTAGGAGATGAGGAACGAGAAGGGCTTCACGTTGATCGAGCTTCTGGTGGTCGTCGCGATCATCGGCATTCTGGCGGCAATCGCGATTCCGCAGTTCTCGGAGTACCGCAAGCAGGGCTTCAACGCTCGCGCGTCGTCCGACCTGCGCAACCTCGCGACCGCCGAGGAGGCGTACTTCGCGGCCAACGCGGCCTACACCTCGAACGTCGAGCAGCTCACCGGCTTCAAGCAGTCGCCGGGTGTGACGATCAACATCTCGCCGAGCGACAACACCTTCACGGCGTCGGCGTACCACGTCAACGGCGACAAGACGTTCAACTGGGACTCGGCCAACGGCGGTCTGCAGAACGCTCCGTGACCTGACGTCATCCTCGTTGGATGAGGCGGCGCCGGTCCTCCGGGATCGGCGCCGTTTCTCTTGGCTGTAACCGGGGGCGGGAAGGGGACGGAGATGGATCTCGAGACGACGAAGCCCGGAGCCAGCGCAACGGCGCTCGCGGTGCTCTTGGTGCTCGCTTCGGCGCTGCACTTCCTGGGCGGCAACATCGCCGACCCGGATCTGTGGGGTCACCTGCGCTACGGGCAGATGATCCTCGAAGGTCACGGGCTGCCGCGCGAGGACGTCTTCTCGTACACCGCGCCCGGCGCTCCCTTCTACAACCACGAGTGGGGAACCGACCTGCTGTTCGCCTCGATCTTCGCGGTCGCGGGCTCGGCGGGTCTCGTCATCTACAAGCTGCTGGTTTCGGCGGGCATGCTGCTCGCCATGTGGGACGCGAGCCGGTCGCTCGCCGGCGAGGTCCTCGGACGGCGGCGCCTGCACCCGCTCGTGGTCGCTGCGTGCATGATCGCGGCGCTCGCCGTGATCTCACCGGGCGCGACCTTCCGACCGCAGCTCGCGACCATGCTGTTTCTCGCGGTCGAGACGGCGCTCCTGCTGCGCGGCGACCGCCGACTGCGCGAGAGCGACGTCGTGCTGCCCTGGCAGCTCGCGGTGCTGCCGCTGGTGATGGTCGTCTGGGCGAACCTGCACGGCGGCTTCCTGGTCGGGCTCGGCATGCTCGGCTGCTACGGCGCCGCGACGCTCGCGCGCGAAGCGTTCGGTCGCATGCGTGGCGTGCCGACCGATCTCTCGCTGCGTCAGCTCGGCGCGCTGTGCGCGCTCGGTCTCCTCTGCATCGCAGCGCCGCTCGTGAATCCGTACGGCGTCGAGCTCTACGTGTACCTGGCAGAGACGCTCGACATGCACGACCAGATCAGCGAGTGGTACCCGATCGAGCTGCTGTCGACGGAGTTCTTCCGCTTCAAGCTGCTCGTCGTCGTTTCGGTCGCGGCGATCGCGCTGCTCATCGAGCGTCTCGGGCGCGATCTCGTGCGCACGCCGCTCGCCTGGCTGGTGCCGTTCCTCGCGGTCGCGACGCTGGCGTCGTTCCGCCACCAGCGTCACACGGTGCTGTTCGGCATCGCCGCGATGCCGGTGCTGGCGGTCGCGGCCGACGAGGCCGTGCGGATGGTGCTCGTGCGCTGGCCGACGCTGCGGCTGCGCCGTCCGGTGCTCGCGGCGATCGCCGTGGGCGCCTTGGGCGTCGCGACCCTGCAGCTCTCGTGGTTCGGTCAGAAGCTCGCGCGCGACGGACTCTCGATCCGCTACGGGCGCATCGACTACCCGGTCGACGCGGTCGAGTTCCTGCGCACGCACGACCTGCGCGGCAACGTCGCGTTCCCGTTCGAGTGGGGCGCCTACGCGATCTCGAAGCTCGCGCCGGAGTCGCGCGTCTTCATCGACGGTCGCTTCGAGGCCGTCTACCCGCCGCAGGTGATCGAGGACTACTTCGCCTTCATGAACGGCACCGAGGGCTGGGAGCGTTTGCTCGACGAGTACCCGACCGAGATCGTCGTCGTGCAGCGCTGGCGCAACATCCACCCGCGGCTCTTCGCGCGGCCGGACTTCGCGTACGTCTACTCGGATCCGGCGGCGCTGGTGTTCGTCCGTCGCACGCCGACCACCGAGGAGGCGCTCGACCGGCTCGCGTCGGGGGCGAACCGCCTCGACTTCCCGCGCCACCCGACCGTGTTCCCATGAGCGAGCGGCTGGCGCGAGCGGTCACGTCGACGCGGGCGGGGGCGCTGCTTGCCGCCGCCGCGGTCGTCGTGCAGACGCTCTGGCTCGCGCAGCGCTATCCGTCGGCCTACCTCGACGCCGACCTGCTGTCGTACCTCGCGTACTGGCGTGATCTGGTCGCCGGTGCGCCGCAGCCGTTCGGCTACACGGTGCCGAAGCCGCTCCCGGTGCTGCTCTTCGGGCCGCTCGGTGATCCGCGCCTCGCGTTCGCCGTGAGCGTGCTGATCGCCGCCGCGGGCGGCGCGTTCGCTCATCTGGTGGTGCGCCGCGCGTTCGGCGTCGTCGCGGCCTGGATCGCGACGCTGCTCTACGTCGTCGACCCGATGCGCGGCGTGCTGACGCTGCGCTCGAGCGCCGACCTGATCGTGGGGGTCGCGCTGCTCGGCGCGGTGCTCGCGCTGCAGCGTCGCGCGGTGGTGTGGGCGGGGGTCGCGATCCTGCTCGCGGCGCTCGGCAAGCCGCTCGCGATCGCGTGCGTGCTCGTGCTGCCGCTCGCGACGTTCGCGAGCCCGCGTCGCCGCGTCCTCGCGATGCTGCTGCCGCTGCTCGCGCTGCCCGCGGCGTCGTGCCTCGACGCCGCGCTCGCCGGACGTCCCGTGTGGATGGGCCTCGTGCGTCCGACGCTGCCCGACGAGCACGAGCTGTTCGTCCGCGTCGCGCAGGCGCGCGTGCTGGGGCTCGGCGAGACGGTCGATCTCATCGTCAAGCAATGGTTCGGCGGCACCCTGTTCGCGCACACGTGGCCGCTCGTCGTGCTCGGGCTCGCGGCGTGGGCGCTGCTCGTGGTGCGTCAGCGCGCGGAGGGTCGCGCGGCGACGCTGGCGCTGGTCGCGGTGCCGCTGCTGCTCGCGCTCGCCTACCTCGGGCTCGCGGCGCTGCACCCGATGGTGATGTTCACGCGGTTTTTCTGGCCGCTCGCGCTGTGCGCGTCGCTGGTCGCAGCGGGGGCGGTCGCCTGGGCGGCGGAGCGTCTGCCGGTCGCGCGCCCGCTGCGCGTCGCTGCAATGGTGGCGCTGGTCGCGGCGCTGCTCGTCGACCGCATGGAGGACCACCGCTGGCGCGCGACGCTGATGCTGCGTCCGTTCGAGACGCATGCTGCGCTCGCGGGACAGGCGGTGGAGGCGATCGCGCACGACGCGGCGTGCGACGGAGCGGCGCTCGTGCCGCTCGCCTATCTGCCGCTCGCCGCGTGGCACGCGCCGGACAAGCTCAAGCGCGGACAGCTCTGCGCCGTCGAGGATTGGGCGGAGGGTCGCGGCTGCGCGGCGCCGACGTGCGTCCTCTTCATCCCGGACGCTCCGACCACGGAGCGGGCGCGGCAGGCGGTGGCGAACCTCGTGCGGGAAGGGTTCGTCGTGGAGGTGGGGGATGAGTCCGGAGCTCTCGTCCGGACGGGCAACGGCTAGTCTCGGCCTGGAGGAGCGCGCGATGCGTACGCGCAGGCCGCCCTGGCGAGCCTTCCGCGTGGCGCTCGAGCGTGCACTCACGGGCTGGGCGGCGCGCTGCGTGGCGCTCACGGCGGTCTACGTCGCGGCGGGCTACGTCGTCACGGCGGCGCTCGGGCTGCACCTGCACTGGCCGCTCTCGGAGCTGATGCAGCAGGCGAACTTCATGATGTTCGTCGCCTACGTGCCGCTGACGCTCGGGTGGCTGGTGGCCGCGGGCGGTCGACAGGGAGCGTTCTGGCAGCGCTGCCGGACGTTGCTGTTCTCGCCGGTGTTCTTCCTCGAGCTCGTTGCGGCGCTGGTCGTCGTGCACGCGACGCTCGCGGTGTCCTCGAACCTGCTCCAGTACCTGCCGGCGATCAACGAGCGGCTCCACGACTCGCCGCTCTGGCGTCTCGACGCGTGGCTGCACGGCGGCTTCGAGCCGGCGGTGGTGGCGACCGAGTACGCGGCGGAGCACGGGCTCCTGCCGTGGCTCGACGAAGCGTACGCTATGCTTGACGGAGCCTCGCTCGTCGTGCCGGTGCTCTTCCTGATCTCGGCGCGGCTGCGTCCGGTGCGGGGGCGCTTCTTCTTCGCCTATTCCCTGGTATCGATCCTCGGCTTGGTGCTGGCGGTCGCGTGGCCGACGCTCGGTCCCGCGCTCTACCGCAGCAGCCGCTTCGTCTGGCTCGACCAGGCGCTGCACACGCAGCACCTGCAGCAGGTCCTGCTCGAGGCCTACGCGCTCTTCCGCACGGACCCGGGCCGCTACGCGTTCGGCCTCGATCAGGGCATCGCCGCGCTGCCGAACCTGCAGGTCGCCCAGCTCGCGCTGTTCGCGATCGCGGCGGTGCGGATTCCCGCCCTCTCGTTCGCGCTGTGGCTGCTCGCGGCGCTCTCGCTCGCCGCGTCGCTCGCGCTCGGCTGGCACTACGCGGTCGCTGGCTACGCCGGCGTGCTGCTCGCCGTGCTCGCCTGGGGGCTCGCGTCCCTCGCCGTGCCGCTGCAGCGCCCGGACCGCGACGTCGTCGAGCGCACGCTGCCGCGACGCTCGGCGGTCGCGTGACGGAGCGCAGGTGAGCGAGCGCGCGAGCCTCCGTGTCGCGGCGCTGACGGTGTTCGCCGCCGGCCTGCTGATCTACGTCAACACGCTCTGGAACGGGTTTCCGTTCGACGACGCGATCCAGGTCGAGCAGAACCTCTACGTCCGCAGCCTGGCGCACCTGCCGGCGGTGTTCTCGCAGTCGACGTGGCCGGGCTACGTCTACCGTCCGCTGCCGACGCTGACCTACGCGCTCACCTGGGCGCTCGTCGGTCCGGAGCCGTGGCTCTACCACCTGACGAGCGCGCTGCTGCACGCCGGCGTCTCGGTGCTCGTCCTGCTGCTGCTCGCGCGATTCTTTGCTCGACCGGTCGCGCTGCTCGGCGCGCTGCTCTTCGCGCTGCACCCGATCCACGTCGAGGCGGTGGCGAGCGTCGCGAACCGGACGGAGCTGCTCGCGGCGTTGCTCGGCATCGGCGCGGCGCTGCTCGTCGTGCCGCGCACGGAGCGCGCGGACGGACGGTTGCCGGTCGCGCGGCTGGTGCTCGGCGCGGCGGCGCTCTTCGCGGCGCTGCTCGCGAAGGAGAGCGCGCTGACGATCGCGGTCGCGGTGCCGCTGCTGGTGGCGGCGCGGGCCGAGGTCGCCGGTGCGTCGGGCGTTGCGCTCGGCGAGCGCTGGCGTCGCGTCGCGCGCGGCAGCGCGGCCCCGCTCGCGGCGCTCGCCGTCGGTGCGCTGTGCTTCTTCGTCGTCCGCCACGCGGTGCTCGGCGGTGACGTGCTGTCGCGCGCCGTGATCGCGCCGATCGACAACCCGCTCATCGCGCGCGACGCGCCGTCGCGCGTCGCGCACGCGCTCGCGCTGCTCGGTCGCTACCTCGCGATGTGCGTCTTCCCCTGGCGGCTCAGCGCCGACTACAGCTTCGGCACGCCCGGGCTGTTCGACGGCGTCGGGGCGCCGGCGCCGCTGCTCTGGCTCGCGCTCTGCGCGGCGCTCGCGGTCGCGACGGTCGTCGGCATCGCGCGCGGCTCGCTGCGCCTCGCGTTCGTCGGGCTCTGGTTCTTCGGCACGTTCGCGATCACGTCGAACGTGCTGCTGCCGATCGGCGCGGGGTTCGCCGAGCGCCTCGCGTACGTGCCGAGCGTCGCGGTGTGTGCGCTCGTCGCGTGGCTGCTCGTCGAGCACGCGGGCCGGGTCGTGCGCATCGGCGGAAGCGTCGCGCTGCTCGCGGCCTACGCCGTGCTGACGCTGTCCTACAACCGGGTCTGGCACGACGACGCGACGCTGCTCGCGTACGAGATGCGGACGTCGCCGAGCGCCAAGGTGCAAGCGGCGTACGGCAAGGTGCTGCTCGATCGCGGCGCGCACGACGAGGCGCGCGCGCTGTTCCACGCCGCGCTCGACGCGTATCCGCGCCACATGATGGCGGCGTACGGGCTCGGTCTCGTCGAGCTGAAGGAGGGCCGTCCGGACGCGGCGCGCGTCTGGCTCGAGAAGGCGATCGAGCTCGACCCGGGGCATCCTCCGAGCCTCGTGCTGCTCGGCCGGATGCGCTTTGCCGACGGCGAGATCGACGAGGCGGCGCGTCTCTTCGTGCGCGCGCTGAACTCGGACAACAAGAGCTTCGATGCGAAGCTCGGCATCCTCGCGGCGCTGCTCGCGCGCGACAACCTCGCGCAGGCGGCGCCGCTGCGCGACGAGCTGATGGCGCTCTCGCCGCGGCACGCGGAGCTCTTGGCGCTGAGCGCCGAGCTCGACCGCAGGCTCGCGGGCGCGGGCGGCCGTAGCGGCGCGGGCGGCGACGACGCGCGTCGCACCGTCGCCTTGGCCGGCTCGGGGGGCGCATGACATTCTGCGGCACAAGGTGCGGGGAGAGGACCTGATGATGGGCGCAATGGCGCTCGCCCTCGGAGCGGCGACCGGAAGCTTTCTCAACGTCGTCATCCATCGGTTGCCGCTGCGGCAGTCGGTGGTGGCGCCGCGCTCGCACTGCACGAGCTGCGGGCGGACCATCCCCTGGTACGACAACATCCCCGTGCTGAGCTGGTTCCTGCTGCGCGGGCGCTGCCGCGCGTGCGGGGAGAAGTTCTCGATCCGCTACCCGATCGTCGAGGCGCTGACCGGCGTGCTGCTGCTGGTCCTGTCGCTCGAGTTCGGCTGGGGGCTCGGGCTCGCGTTCGCGTTCTACTTCGTGTGCAGCCTGCTGGTCGTGACCTACATCGACCTCGACCACCGCATCATCCCCGACCGCGTGACGCTGCCCGGGATCGCGGTCGGTCTGCTGCTCGCGCTGGTCGCGCCGGCGGAGGTGCGCTGGTCGGCGGTGCAGGCCTGGGCGCTCGGGGTGCTGATCGGCGGCGGCGTCCTGTGGCTCGTCGCCTGGGTCTACGAGCTCGCGACCGGCCGCGAAGGCATGGGCGGCGGCGACATCAAGCTGCTCGCGATGATCGGCGCCTTCCTCGGCTGGCAGGGCGTGCTGGTCACGCTGCTGGTCGCGTCGCTGCTCGGCTCGGTGATCGGGACGGCGTTGATGCTCGCGCGCGGCGGCGATCGGCGGCTGGCGATCCCGTTCGGCCCGTTCCTCTCGCTGGGCGCGCTGATCACGCTGCTCTGGGGCGACCGGATTGTCGCCTGGTACATGAATACTCTGGTTTGACGCGCGACCCCTTGCGCCGAGGATCCGCGATCGGCTAGAGGCACGTTCTCCCCCTCGCCCTCGTTCGATGGCCGCCTGAGCGCGGTCGTGGAGCGGGCATGGGAACGTGTCGTGAGGAAGGGTGGGGCGCGAGCCGGCGCGCGTGCCGGCGGAGCGGCGCGCGGAGAGCTCTCGGCGGCGGCTTCACGCTGCTGTCCGCGGCGAGAGCGTCGGCGCTGGGCGAGCGTGGCGCGAGCCTGATCGAGACCGTCGTCGCGGTGGCACTCGTCGGCGTCGTCCTCGGCGTCGCCTGGCCGAGCCTCGCGAGCTACCGCGAGGCCGCCGAGCTGCGCGCGGCGACGCTGCGTCTCGCGGCGGCGATGGCGCGCGGTCGGACGGCGGCGTTGACCGAGGGACGCACCTGGCTCCTGCGTCTCGACGGCCCACGCCGCTTCGTCCTGTCGCCGCTCGACGAGTCGCTCGACGCGCCGCCCGAGGAGCTGCCGCCCGACACCTTCGTCGCCGACGCCACCTCGGGCGGCGACGTCCGCTTCTTCCCCTCTGGCCTCGCCGACAACGCGACGTTCACGCTCGGCGCCGGCGACCAGCGCCGTCGCGTGATCGTCAACCAGCGCGGGAGGATCACCGTTGAATGAGGCGAGAGCGAGGGAGCAGGGTTTCACGCTGGTCGAGGCGCTGGTCGCGGTCGCGCTGATCGCGTCTGCGGGTGTCGTCGCGAGCACGGCGGCGCTCGCGATGCTTCGCCTCGAGCGCGCCGCGCACGCCGAGGCCGCCGGGCTCGCGGCGGCGTCCGAGAAGCTCGAGGAGCTGATCGCGACGCGGCCCGCCGATCGGCGCAGCGGCAACGACACGACGGTGCTCGATGGCGTCGCGGTGACGCGCGTCTGGCGCGTGCTCGACGATCAGCCGGCGCGCGACCTGGTGCGGCTCGAGGTGACGTCGCGCTGGGACCATCCGCAGCTCACGCTGCTGACGCTGGTCGCGGCGGCGCCGGGAAGGAGCGCACCGTGAGCCGGCGGAGATGGGGAAGATGGGATGGTTGGGCTGCGCGGCGCCGGCGCGGGAGCGTCCCGCGTTCGTTGGCAGGACAGGGCGGTTTCACCGTCGTCGAGCTGCTGATCGGGTGCCTGCTCGCGACGCTGGTCGTCGGCGCGGGCATCGAGCTGCTGCGCGTGCAGGTCGCGGTCGCGCGGCGGCTGCAGGCGAGCCTCGCCGCGACCGGCGGAGCCGCCTGGGCGCTCACCGTCGCCGCGCGCGACGTGCAGGTCGCGGGCAGCGACCCGCGACGCAGCGGGATCGAGGCGCTGTCCGCGGCGGACGGCGGGCGCGTCGTGCTGCAGCACGATCGCGACGGCGACGGCACGGTCGACCTCGCGAGCGACGAGCGCATCATCCTCGACCGCTCGCCGAGCTCGGGCGGTCGCTTCGTGCGCTGGCTCGGCAACCAGTCGATGAGCATCGCCTCGCTCGTGCCCGCGGGCGGTCTTCGCCTGCGCTACTTCGACGAGGCGGGCGCGGAGATCCCGTCTGGCGGCGCGGAGCTCACGGCCGAGGCGCGCGATCGCGTGCGCCGCGTCGCGCTCGAGCTCGACGTCAACGAGCAGGTCGGCGTGGTTGCGGCGCAGGCGCGGCAGCGCACGGCGGCGGCGCTGCGCCTGCGGCTCGAGGGGCGCTGACGTGGCGTCGCGGGGAAGCGGGACGCGCGTGGCGCGTGACCAGCGCGGCATCGCGCTGCTCGGCAGCATCCTCGTGCTCGCGCTGCTCGCGTCGGTGACCGGCGCGACGCTCTGGCTCGTGCGCAGCGAGCTCTGGGTCGCGGGCAGCGCGCGGGCTCGCGAGCAGGCGCGGTACAGCGCCGAGGCGGGCGTCTGGCACGCGCTCGCGGTGATCGCGCCGGGCACGAGCTTCGAAGACCTCGTGGCGGGCACCGGTGGGCTGTCGGACGCCTCGGATCCCGGGCCGCTGCCGATCGGCGGTGGCGGCTTCGTCTTCTTCCCGGGGCCGCCGTTCGGCTACGGCGTGACGGTCGCGGCGGACGCGGACGAGCGCGTGCGCCTGCGCTCGTCCGCGACCGCGGTGCGCGGCGCGCAGCGCGTGGTACGCGCCACGATCGGACGCGAGGTGGAGCCGTACGCGCCGGCGGCGCTCGTCGTCGCGTCCGGCGCGGTGAGCGTCGCCGCCGCGCTCGAGGGGCTGCCGCCGGAAGCAGGCGGGATTTTGCTTGACGCAACGCAGCCCGGGGACGGCGCGCAGGCCGCGGTGGGCGCGTCGACCGTCGAGCTCGCGGAGCTCGCGCGCAGCACGCTGGCCGGCGCGGGCGCGACGCTCGCCGGGGCGACGCTGCGGCGTCGCGCGCGGGCGTTCGACGTCGCGGCGTTCGCGCTTGCGACCGGGCTCGCCGAGCAGGATCCGTCGGTGCTCGCGGCGGTGCAGGGGGTGTCGGGCGCTCCTGCTGCGCTCGTCGTGCGTCCGGGCGCGGCACCGGGTCTCGTCGGCCACGGCGTCGTCCTCGCACGCGGCGCGCTCGACCTGCAGGGCGCCGTCGACTGGCAGGGCGTCCTCTACGTCGCCGGCGAGCTGCGCATCTCGGGCGCGCCGTGCCGCATCACCGGAATGGTGTGGGCGGAGAGCGTCAGCTTCGCGAAGGGTTGCTCGGTGCGGTTTGGCTGGCCGGAGATCCTGGCGGCGGACTCGGCGCTGCGTCTGCCGCGTCGTCCGACGCTGCTCGCGCTCGACGATGCTTGACGCCGAGCCGGGACGCGAGCAGGCGGGCGAGCACGGCGTGGCCGTTCGCGTTCAGGTGCCGCCACTGCGGGTAGTAGGTGTGCTGACCCGCGCGGGCGAGGCGACGTGAGGCGCGCGCGAGGGCGGGCAGGGCGTCGATCACCTCGATGCCGTCGGCCTCCATCGCGGCGCGCAGCACGCGCTGCGGCCGGCGGAAGTCGGCGCCGCTCTCCTGCAGGCGGCGGCGCAGCTCGCGGTCGTTGTAGACCTCCACCTGCCAGAGCTCGGGGATGATGAGCACGACCGGCTCGGCGCCGATCGCGCGCGTCTCGCGCGCGACCTCGCGCATCAGGCGCACGGTGAGGTCGAGCCGCTGCGCGTCCTCGGGGCTGAGCTCCGCCGTGTAGACCGACTGGGCGAGCGCGACCGACGGCTGCACCGCCGAAGCACTCCGCACGCTCCAGTCCTTGCGCGAGATCTCGGCGATCGCGTTGAGCACCGCCGAGCGGCGCATGACCGCGCGGTAGCCCTCGATCAGGGCGTGCATCGCGCGCGAGTACGGCACCGGTACGCCCTCGAGCCGCAGCGAGCCGTCGTCCTGCACCGTGAAGTACGGCTTCGGGTACTGGAACGTGCCGCGGCTCGTATTGTCGCGCAGGTCGTTGCCGACGAAGGTCGCGAGCACGACGACGTCCGGACGATAGCGCTGCGCGTCGCTGCGGAGCGCGAGGAGCTGCTGATCCGTTCCCCAGCCGGGGCACGAGAAGCTCAGCGCCTCGGTGTCGCCGCCGTCGAGCCGCGCGACGAAGGTCTGGTTGTCCGCGACGCCGTCGCCCCAGGTCTGCGAGTCGCCGAGGAATGCGATCCGCCGCCGACCCGGCACGCGCTCGACCGGGTGCAGCGGCCCGCGCTGGCCGGCCGGGTTGATCGTCACCCAGGTGAGGAACTCGTCGCCGCCGTACGGCCCGGCGACGCCCGGCCGGTTGCGCCAGCCGAGCAGCGGATCGGGCTGCGCGAAGTACACGCGGTTGCGCATGTGCGGGCGGAACTCGAAGCCGACGAGACGCGCCACGACCTCGCCGGCCGCGAGGCCGAGCGCGACGCCGGCCAGGATCAGCGCGACCCGGGTGCGAAGACGCAGCGTCGCCCTCGAGGAGCGCGTCGATCCTGCCGAAGTCTCATCCGGCATTCGCATGTTCCTGTCGCGCAGCAGACGCGCGGTGGAGGCGTGATGAAACGCGCGCTCCGTCAAGAAAATGCCGCTGCTGTGCCGCGCGTGGCAGCGAACCTACTGAAAACGGTCGGCAGGGCAAGGGTTTGTGCGCGCAACGCGGCACCCGCGGGCGGAACATCGCTTGCAAACCGCCCCGGCCGGGAGGGTGTAGGTGGGTTGCCAAGCGAGAGCCGGTCGGTTCGAGGGCATCGCACCTCGTCACGCGCCGTACATGCGGAAAGCGATCCTGGGGGAGGTGAGGGCCGTCCGCGTGTTGGGCAACGCAGGCTGGACGCTGATGGAGACGATGGTCGTGACGAGCCTCGTCGCGATCTTCGCCAGCATCGCGATTCCGCGCTTCAGCGCCATCGCCACGCAGATGCGCACGCACACGGTGGCGAATCAGCTGCTCGGCGACATCGAGTACGCACGTGTCATGGCGCAGCGCACGGGCGTGCCGCACTACATCAACGTGACCGGCGGCGGCGGCGTGAACTACCGTGTGCAGCGCGCCGCGTCCCCGCCCGCGATCAATCCCGGAACCGACCCGATCGTGCGCAGCGCGTCCCTCGGGACGACGATGCCCGAGGTCGAGTTCCGGACGAACGGCGCCGGCACCAACTGCTTCGGCTTCGACGCGGGCCAGCCGGCCCCGAGCGGTCAGCTCGTGTTCAACGCGCGCGGGCTGCCGAACGGGACGGCGTCGTACTTCATCGGCTCGACCGACGGCACCAACACCTACAACGTCGCGGTCACCGGTGCGGGGCGCACGCGGCTTTGCCGGCGCGTCGGAGGGGCCTGGAAGTGATGGCGCATCGGGCACGGCGTCGCGCACGCGACGAGCGCGGCTTCACCATCGTCGAGACGATGGTCGCGATCGTGATCATCGGCCTCGCCTTCCTCGGTCTCGCCGGGGTGCACGCGGTTTCGAGCCGTGCGCAGTCGCTCGGCAAGAACCAGGGCCACGCCCGCTTCGTCACCGACCGCCAGATCGAGCTGATGCGGCGCAGCGACCTCGCCGAGATCACGCCGTGGTCCGGCACGGAGACCGTCGAGGGCGTGACCTTCAACATCAACCGTCAGGTGACGAACGTCCCCAACGGACGGCGCGTCACGGTGACCACGACGTGGACCGACCGGTTCGGTCCGCAGTCGCTCACCTTCACCACCGTCGTGAGCCAGGTGACCAACCCATGAGCCAGACGCGCGCGCGGAGCCGACTCCGCGACCAGAGCGGCATGACGATCATGGAGCTCCTGGTCGCGTCGTTCATCGGGCTGTTCGTGGTCGGCACGGTGTTCGCCGCGGTGCGGGTGCAGGGGCGCAGCGCGGCGTTCCAGACCGGGCTCGCCGACGCGCAGCTCACGAGCCGCGGCGCGGGCGAGCTGCTGCTGCAAGACCTGCGCATGGCGGGCTTCGGCATGCTCGGCCTGTCGCCGGCGGACGCGGCGAACCATCCTCCGGTGTCGGTCACGACCTCGGGCGGCTGGACGACGCTCACCCTGCGCGGCGCGTTCAGCAACGTCACCACCACGGTCGCGACCGCGATCAACGCCGGCACGTCGACGATCTCGGTGACGCCGCCCGCGATGGGCTCCTTCGAGCCGAACAACTTCGTCCTGGTCGACAGCGGGCTCGCGTCGGAGATCCGCAGGATCACGAGCGTGGGCTCGAGCGGCGGCAACGTCACGCTCGGCCTAAGCTCGCCGCTCACCAAGTCGTATCCGATCGGGCCGTTCGTCACGCAGATCGAGGTCGTGCAGTACACCTGGAACGGCACCCTGCTGCTGCGCAACAACCAGATCGTCGCCGACAACGTGCCCGTCTTCGACATCGACTTCGTCGATCACGACGGCGTCGTCACCGAGAACCCGGGCAGCGACGTGCGCTCGGTCATCGTCGAGTTCCAGGCGACGCAGGCGCCGTCCTCGAAGCTCGGCGACAACCCGACCGCGACGTCGCGTGTCGAAACCGAAGCCAACATGCGGAACCTCGCCTTCCGCTTCGAGCTGAGCTGAAGCCATGAGACAGATCCGCAACGAACGTGGCCTCGTCCTGGTGGTGGCGCTGGGTCTCACCGTCGCGCTCGCGGCGCTCGCGCTCACCGTGTCGCGCAGCGGTCAAATGTCGACCTTGACGGGCGCACTGTCGGCGCAGGCGACGCGCGCGTTCCACCTGGCGGACGGAGCGGCGCACCACGCGCTCGGCGACGTCAATCTGTTCCAGCCCGACAACGTCGTTCGCACGAAGAACCTCGAGGCCGAGCTCGGCATGAAGGACAGCCAGGCCGCCGTGGTGTTCACCGAGTACCGCGCGCTGCCGGGCAACCTGCTGATCCGCACCACCGACGGCCGGGTGCGCGCCGCCCAGTTCGGTCAGAACGAGGGCCTCGGGAAGATGTACTACTTCAACGTCGACGGCGTGAAGTTCGCCAACACCAACGGCGTCGACCCGAGGAGCGCCGTGCAGATGCAAGCCGCGAAGCCCGGTCCGTGCGCCGACTGCGGTAGCTGAGCCGCGGTCCGAGCGAAGGGCCGACCTGATGTGGAGTGGAACGTGATGCAGCTCGACGAACGAACCTCGCGATGGGGGGCGCTAGCGGTTGTCGTCGCGCTGACGCTCGCGCTCGCGACGCCGGCTCGTGCCCTCGACACCGACATCTTCACCGGCACGCAAGTCGAACCGAACGTGCTCATCATCGTCGACAACTCGGGGAGCATGGGCCAGCAGGCGTACAACACGTACCCGAACACGATCTACACCGGCTCGTACAACCCCGGCACCGTGTACACCCGCTGCCGTGACCGCAACGGCATCAGGGGCGGCGACGTCAACTCGGACTGCACGTGCCGCAACGCCCAGACGAACTGGCAGGTCGACAACAGCTCGTGTGCAGCTTCGTTCGTCGACAACATTCCGCCGCCCGGCGGCGACGACACCGACGACCGCGAGTCGCGCCGCAAGCGCGGCAATCGCCTCAACTTCGAGACCAACCCGCCGAAGAACTGCTCGCTGCCGCCGTTCGACCCCTGCACCTCCAACTCGCAGTGTCCGGGCGTCACCAACACCTGCGCGGTGCAGAACAAGATGGCGGTCGCGCAAGGCGTCCTCACGGCGCTGATCAACGATCCGGCGAACCGCAAGATTCGCTTCGGCCTGATGAACTTCAATCCGTCGGGGATCAACTACTCGACGATGAACTACGGCAGCTCGAGCGCCGTCACGGCCTGGCACGAGACCAACCAGAACAAGTTCCTCTTCCCGGTGCAGGACAACACGGCATCGGCGCGCGCGACGCTGACCTCGCTGATCTCCAACATGGTTGCGAACGGCGGCACGCCGACCGTGCACCGCTTGATCGACGCCTGGAAGTACTTCAACGGCCAGGTGACGAAATCCGGCTGGTCGTCGCCGGTGCAGTACCCCTGCCAGCGAAACTATGTCTTGATGGTGACCGACGGCGTCCCCGAGGCGGAGGCGGACTTTCTCACCTCGCCGGCCACCGCGTGCACGTTCAACCGCGTCAAGAACTTCCTCGGCAACCCGGGCGACCTCAACGGCGACGGCAAGGAGAACCCGGCAAGCCCGAACTACATCGCGTACACCGGCGAGATGGTGAACTGCGGCTCGGACTACCTCGACGACGCGATGCTGAAGATCCGCGGCCTGTACCCGCTCGGGAACACCAACAACCAGCCGCTCGTGCTGTTCGCGGTGTCGTTCGGCTTCGACTACTGCCAGCCGCCGGCGGACGGTGACGAAAGCCCGGGCGGCGGCTCGCTGCTCTACCGTGCGGCGAAGAAGTACGGCGGCGGCGAGTGCCTGTCGGCAACCGACCCCGACCAGCTCGACGACGCGCTGCGCGAGGCGATCAACCTCATCAAGAACGACGCGCAGACCTTCGTCGCGCCGGTGGTGCCCGTCAGCCAGACCAACCGCACGGAGTCGGGGAACAGCATCTACATCGCCATGTTTGCGCCGCGCGAGGGGCAGCAGGACTGGCCGGGCAACATCAAGAAGTACAACCTCGACCGCAACAACGGCACCATCTGCAACAAGGGGTCGTCGACGTGCACGATCGGAGGCCAGGGGGCGGCGACGCTCGCCGATGGCACGCTACGCTCGGACGCAATGTCCGAGTGGGACACCACCGCGTCCGGCAACTCGGTCGTCCAGGGCGGCGTCGGCGAGCGGCTGGTGAAGCGAACGGCGCCGCGCAACATCTACACCTACACCGGCACGGCAACGGGTCTGCTCAACGTGCCGCTCACCGCGTCGGCGCAGGCGTTCTCGAAGGCCAATTCCGCGATCACGCCGGCGATGCTTGGCTTGACGGGCGCCGACGAGACCACCTTCGAGCGTGACGCGCTGATCGACTTCGTGCACGGCCTCGATGCCTACGACCAGGACGGCGACGGCGACACGACGGAGAAGCGCCTCTGGCTTCTCGGCGACATCATCCACTCGGTGCCGCTGATCGTGAACTACGGCACGGCGGCCAACCCCGATGCGCTGGTCATCGTGGGGGCGAACGACGGCATGCTGCACGCGTTCGACGACGCGACCGGCGAGGAGGTCTGGGCGTTCGTGCCGCCCGACGTGCTCGAAAGGCTGAACGAGCTGCGGCCCGGGCAGGCGAGCTCGCATCCGTTCTTCGTCGACGCGTCGCCCAAGTACCGCGAGGTCGGCTCGCAGAAGATCATGGTCTTCGGGCTGGGCCGCGGTGGGCGCGCGTACTATGCGCTTGACATCACGAACAAGACGGCGCCGGTGCTCCTGTGGCGCATCAACAACACGACCAGCGGCTTCAGCGAGCTCGGCCAGACCTGGTCGACGCCGGCGCTCGGCAAGTTCGCCAACGGCGGCTCGCCGGTCGAGGTCGCGGTGTTCGGCGGCGGCTACGATCCGCATTTCGACGACCCGGAGCAGGGCGATCCCAACACGTCGGGCAGCGCCATGGGCCGGACGATCTACATGGTCGACCTGCTGACCGGTGCGAAGCGCGCGCAGGCGTCGGGAAGCGGCCTGACCTACGCGATCCCGAGCGATCCGCTGCTGTTCGATGTGAACGGCGACAAGATCTTCGACCGCGGCTACATCGGCGACATGGACGGCCGGCTGTGGCGCATCAACCACGACTTCACCGTCCAGCGGTTGTTCTCGACGCCGGAGTTCCGGCGGATCTTCTACCAGCCCGACGCCGTCATCAATAACGGCTCGGTGATGGTCTACTTCGGCACGGGCGATCGCTCGAGCCCGATGACCACCCAGTACACCGACCGCTTCTACGCGGTGCGCGACGACGGCACGAACAACCTCGACGAGAGCGACCTGGTCGACGTGACGAACAACGTCCAGCAGCCAGGGACGCCGGGCTACGAGAGCCTGCGTCAGCAGATCGAGAGCAAGCACGGCTGGTACATCCGGCTCGGTGGCAACGGCGAGAAGGTGCTCGCGCCGCCGACGGTGTACTTCAACGTCGCCTTCACCACCTTCACGCCGTCGAGCGCGGTCTGCCAGGCGGGCGGCACGGCGAAGATCTACGTCGTCGACCCGCTGGTCGGCGGTCCGACGCTCGACCTGGCCGGCACCAGCGGCGCCGGGCTCGGCGGCGGCGAGGCGGCTGGCGGCGGCGTCGGCTCGGGCACCGGCGGCTCGCTGATCGCGGCCGACCGCTTCGTCGTCATCGGTCAGAGCATCCCGACCTCGATCAAGGTGACCTTCGGCGACGACGAGACCAAGGCCTTCCTCGGCGTCACCAAGGGCGGCGGCATCGCGCTGCAGCCGCTCAACCTGCCGCAGATCGCGACCAACGTGATCCCGATCTCGTGGCGCCAGGCGTGGTGAGCCGGGACGGAGGAGAGGGGACGATGAGACGCCCGATCGAACCGCTGATGCGGTGCATCGTGACGTTGGGCATGCTGCTCGCGCTTCTCGCCGCGGCGTGGACGCCGCCCGCGCACGCCTCGGACGAGGTCCAGACCGTGCGCGGCGCCGTTGGCTGGGTGTCGCCCGACTCGGTCGAGGTCGGCGGACGGCGCGCGCTCTTGACGACCGAAACCTCGATCATGAGCGACGGACGGCCGATTTCCATCGGCTCGGTGGTCGTCGGCATGCCGGCCGAGCTCGAGTTCGACTCCGCGGGGCGCGCGCTCGAGCTCCGAGTAAAAGGAGCGGTTGAGTAAACTGAGAGAAAGGCGAATATATGTCCGGGCGGCCCGTCAATAACGAGTGAGTACGAGCCTCTCGGTTTTGGAAGGGCTAACGCCACCCCCTCCGGCCGTTGTACTCGTGCTTCGACCTCGTCGAGACGAGGCCGTTCCAATCGGTGGACGTGGGCGGTGGGGTTCCTCCTCTCCCCTGCTGCTCACGTCCGCCGGTGCCTTTCCGGGCGTCCATCGCCGCCACCGCGCTCAGGCGCCCCGCGCTACGGCGTAGCGAACCAGCTCGCCGCTGTCCTGCCGCTCGACCACCCCGCGCCCGCAGAGCAGCTCGAGGTGCGCGATGGTCTCCATGACCGCCGCGCCGGCCTGAAAGCGGTTCGGGCTCGGATCCTCGAACACCCAGCGGAAGGCCTTGCGGGCGACCTCGTAGGCGGTCGCCGGTCCGGCCTGCAGCACGTCCCACATCTCGCGCGCCCGGACCTCGTGGTGCGCCCGGATCTGGCGCGCACGCCGGCGGTGGTCGGTGTAGACGCCGCCGTGCGCCGGGCAGACGAGGCGCACGTCGAGCGCCTCGACCTTCTCCTGCGAGGCGAGGAAGTCCTGCAGGGGGTTCGTCGGCCCGGTCGCGTAGACCCCGACGTGCGGCGTGATCTTCGGCAGCAGGTGGTCGCCGACGAAGAGCACCCGGTCGTCGAGGTCGAGGTAGCAACAGTGGCCGGGGGTGTGGCCGGGCGTCCACACGACCTGGATCCGGCGGCGGCCGATCTCCAGCACCTCGCCGTCCGCGACCGGGTGCTGGACCTCGGTGACCGGCTGAAAGGTCCCGGCCCAGACGTCCGCCGGCTTCGGCGCGTCGACCGCGTCGCCCGCGGGGATCGGGATCCCGTGCCGGCGCGAGTGGCACACCATGTCCTCGGCCCCGGCGGTGAGCGTGTACGCGATGCGCTCGAGCTCGAGCGGGTGCAGGTGGATCGTGCCGCCGCTCTCCTCGCGGTACGCCCGCGACGCGCCGAAGTGGTCCGGGTGATGGTGGGTCGCGAGCAGGTGCGTGATCGCCGCGGGCTCGATGCCGCGCTCGCGGGTCGCGGCGTGGAAGGCCGCGCGGCTGTCGGGCAGCGCGACCCCGGTGTCGATCAGGGCCCACGCACCGCCGCCCAGGTCGAGCAGCCAGACGTTGACGATCGTCGGCTTCGAGGGCAGCGGCAGGAACACCTCGATCACGCCGGGCGTGACCTCGCGCAGCCGCGCGTCCGGCCCGGCCGGCCGGCTCATTCGTGCAGCCGGTCCTCGACCTCGAAGGTCACCCGCAGAGCGACCTTCCAGCCGGTCACCCGACCACCCTCGACCAGCGCCTTGGTCTCGGTGATGGTCGCCTCGCGGATGCCGCTGACCGTGACCGCGGCGCGCGAGATGGCGAGCGAGACCGCGTCCTCGATCGAGGTCGTGGAGGTGCCGGTGAGCTCGATGATCTTCTCGACCACGCTGACCTCCGCTCAGCGCCGCCCGATGGTCGCGAGGGCGCAGCCGCTACAGGTGTTCTTCAGCTCGGCGATGAAGCGCTGCACGGTGGCGATGCGATCCGGATCGTTCTGCTGCTGCGCCACCTCGAGCGCCTTCAGCGCCGTCGCGTTGGCGTCCTCCTCGCGGCCGACGATGTGGTACGCCTCCGCCAGCTCGAGCCGCTTGCCGATCGCGGTCTCGTCCATCGCGACCGAGCGCTCGAGGTACTCGATGCCCTTCTCGGTGTCGCCGCCGAGCAGCCGCGGCAGCTTCATCAGCATGCCGCCGCGCGCGGCGAGCGCGTTGGCGTGGTTCGGGTCGAGGCGCAGCACCTCGTCGAGCTGTCGGTTGAGCTTGACGAGGTTCATCGCGGCGACCGCGACGCCGCCGAGCTGCGCGAGACGTCCGTCGGCGCCGAACTGGATGAAGCGCGCCTCGGCGCTGTTCGGCATCAGCTCGACGGCGCGGTCGGCGTGCTGCTTCGCCTGCTCGTAGGCCTCGCGACGAGCGTCGTCGTCGGTCGCGGCCTCGCCCTTGTCGAGGAATTCCTTGGCGAGCGCGAGCTCACGCTCGCCTTCCGAGAGCGGAGCGGCTGCGTCCTGCGAAGCGGTCGCTGCGCTTTCCGCAGCGTCGCTGCCGGCCGAGGCCGACGCGCCGGTCGCGTCGTTGCCGGACGCCGCCGCCGCGCTGCTCGCGGCTTCGTCGGACGCCGCGGCCGGCTCGGGCGCGGACGCTTGCTCGGGACCGCGCGCCACGCAGTCGCCCGCGTTCGCTGCCGCGCACTCACCCGCGAGCACGTCCTGCGGCGTCGGCGCGAGCGCCAGGATCGCGAGCGACGCCGCAAACGCAAACGCGACCGACAGCCTTCCGTGCGCGCACGCCATGCGCTTCGCAGGGAAAGACGTCGTGGGGCTGGGGATGCCGTGATTCATCGTTGACTTCGTTTTGCGCGGCCGCCTACGATCGCGGCCCACCCATCGTAACAAGAACCTGCGTAACACGAACCTGCACGGAAACACCCCACACCTCATGAACCGAGCCTCCACCGTCCGGCGCAACGCGTCCCTGGAAAAAGCCAACCGCCTCCTGCTCGCGTTCTCCGAAGCGACGCCCGAGCTCGGTGTGATGGAGCTCGCGCGCCGTGTCGGACTCAACAAGAGCACGGTGAGCCGCTTCGTCGCCACCATGCACGAGCTCGGGATCCTCGAGCGCGTCGAGAACAGCCGCAAGTTCCGCCTCGGGTTGCGGGTGTTCGAGCTCGGCACGCTCGCGGCGCGGCACCGACCGCTGTTCGCGCACGCCGAGCAGGCGGTCGAGAAGCTCGCCGCGCAGCTCCACGAGACCGTCAGCCTGGCCGTGCTCCTGGGACACGACCTCGTCTTTCTGCACAAGGCCGAGCGTGGTGTCGAGCCGCTTCCTGCCGTGCTCGGCCGCCGCTACCCGGCGCACTGCAGCGCGTCGGGGAAGGTCCTGCTGGCGCACCTGCCCGAGGAGGAGCGCGCCGCGGTGATCGGCGGGCGGCTCGTGCGACGCACCGAGAACAGCATCGTCGTCCCGCGCATGCTCGAGCGCGAGCTCACGACCGTGCGCGAGCAGGGCTACGCCGTCGACCATCAGGAGTTCGCGATCGGCGTGCGCAGCGTGGCGGTGACGATCCACGACCGCAGCGGCGCCGCCGTCGCGGCGATCGCGGTCAGCGGGATGGCGCGGCGAATCACCACGGCGAGCGTGCCGGCGCTGGCGGCGCACCTGCGCCGGCATGCGCAGGACGTGTCGCGCCGCCTCGGCCACCGGCCGGTCGTGCGCGTGCAGCCGCCGATGCTGTCGGGCGCGAGCGCCGTCGGCTAAACGGGGCGGGTGGCCGAGCTTCCTCTCGCTGGCGTTCGGATCCTCGCTGCGAGCCAGCTCGGCGCCGGGCCCTGGGCGCTGACCCTGCTCTCCGACCTCGGCGCCGACGTCATCAAGATCGAGCCGCCCGGCAAGGGCGACGAGGCGCGTGACGTCCCGCCGCACGCCGCGAACGGCGACTCGCTCTACTTCCAGGCGCTGAACCGCGGCGCGCGCGGCCTCACGCTCGACCTGCGCGCCCCCGCCGGACGCGAGGTGCTGCACCGCCTCGTGCGCTCGTGCGACGCGGTCTACAACAACCTGCGCGGCGGCGCGCCGGCGGCGCTCGGCTTGACGTACGAGGCGCTGCGCGAGGTGAACCCGCGCGTCGTCTGCTGCTCGCTGTCGGGCTTCGGGCAGACGGGACCGCGCGCGGGCGAGCCGGGCTACGACTTCATCATCCAGGCGTACGCGGGATTCATGAGCTTGACGGGCGAGCCCGACGGCACGCCGCAGCGCTGCGGCGTGTCGGTGGTCGACTTCTCGGCGGGTTTGCTGTCGGTGCTCGCTCTGATGATCGGCCTGCACCGCGCGCAGCGCACCGGCGTGGGCTGCGAGATCGACGTCAGCCTCTACGACACCGCGCTCTCGATGCTGAACTACCTCGCCGGGTGGACGCTCAACAGCGACTTCCGCCCGCGGCGCACCGCCGACGGCGCGCACCAGACGCTGGTGCCGTCGCAGACCTTCCGCACCGCCGACGGCTACCTCGTCGTGATGTGCATGAAGGAGAAGTTCTGGCAGCGCCTGTGCGAGCGCATCGGGCGCGAGGACCTGCGCGACGACCCGCGCTTTCGCACCTTCGCCGACCGCTTCGCGCACCGCGACGAGCTCGTCCCGCTGCTCGCCGCCGAGCTGCGCCGCCGGACGACGGCCGAGTGGCTCGAGCAGCTGCGCGGTCACGTCCCGTGCGGGCCGGTGTACTCCGTCGAGGAAGCGCTCGCCGACGAGCACGCGGCCGCGCGCGACATGCTGACCGGCTTCGAGCACCCGGACTTCGGCTGGGTGCGCCAGGTCGGGACGCCGCTCAAGATCGCGGGCGTGGCGCCCGTGCACCGTCGCGCGCCGCGCCTCGGCGAGCACACCGACGAGATCCTGCGCGCGATCGGCGGTTACTCCGACGCCGAGATCGCGCAGCTGCGCGCGGCGGGCGTGGTTTGAAGGCCGCGGCGAGGTCGTCTAGTCGAAGCAGCCGAGCAGCCGAAAGGACGAACGATGGGTCTACCGCAGTGGTTCCACGACGTCGCGAAGCGCGTTTCGAACCGCGGCCGCTGGGGCGCGGACGACGAGATCGGGACGCTCAACTTCATCACGCCCGAGGCGATCAAGCGCGGCGCGGCGTGCGTGCGCCAGGGCAAGTCGTTCTCACTCGCGCTGCCGCTGCACCACGACGGCGTGCAGACCGGCCGCATCCCGAAGCGCATCAACCCGGTGCACACGATGGTCGGCGTCAATACGCCGTTCACCGGTGATCGCGACAAGGTGTGCTTGTCGGACGACATGGTGGTCATGGGCCTCCAGGCGTCGACGCACTGGGACGGGCTCGCGCACGCGAGCTACGAGAACCGGATCTACAACGGCTTCCCGGCGTCGACCGTGACCGCCGAGGCGGGCGCGACCAAGTGCGGCATCGAGAAGCTGAAGCCGATCGTCACGCGCGGCATCCTGCTCGACGTCGCGCGCGCGAAGGGCGTGAACCGTCTCGATCCGGGCTATCCGATCCGCCCGGCCGACCTCGACGCGGCGCTCGCGCTGACCAAGCTCGAGGTCCTGCCCGGCGACGTGCTGCTGATCCGCACCGGGCAGATGGAGCACCTCGAGCGCGGCGACAAGGAGGCCTACCGGCTGCCGGCGCCGGGGCTCACGGTCAGCACCGCGGAGTGGTTCCACGCGCGCGACGTCGCCGCGGTCGCGACTGACACCATGCCGCTCGAGGTGTGGCCTGGCGAGGACGAGGAGGTGCTGCTGCCGGTGCACCTGCTGCACCTCGTCGAGATGGGCATGACGCAGGGCCAGAACTGGTATCTCGACGAGCTCGCGCGCGACTGCGCGCAGGACGGCGTCTACGAGTTCCTGCTGAGCGCGTCGCCCGAGCCGTTCGTCGGCGCGGTGGGGAGCCCGGTCAATCCGGTCGCCGTCAAGTAGAAGCGAGCGCACGCGCGCGATGGATCTGTCCTACACCGCCGACGAGGAGCGCTTTCGCGCCGAGCTGCGCGCGTTTCTCGAGCACGCGGTGCCGCGCGACGATCCGCCCGAAGACCTCGACGGCGAGTTCGAGTGGCTGCGCGCCTTCCAGCGTCGCATGCACGCGGGCGGCTGGGTCGGCATCCACTGGCCGCGCGCCTACGGCGGACGCGACGCGACGCCGATGCAGCAGGCGATCTTCGCCGAGGAGATGGCGCGGGCGCGCGCGCCGCAGTTCGTCAACCGCGTCGGCATCAACAACGTCGGGCCGACGCTCATGCACTTCGGCACCGAGGAGCAGAAGCGGCGCTACCTGCCCGGCATCCTGTCGGCCGACGAGATCTGGTGTCAGCTCTACTCCGAGCCCGGCGCCGGCTCGGACCTGGCCGCGCTGCGCACGCGCGCCGTGCTCGACGGCGACGACTTCGTCGTCACCGGGCAGAAGGTGTGGACGAGCTACGCGCAGCACTCGCGCTGGGCGATCCTGCTCGCGCGCACCGGCGAGGACGCCGTCAAGCAACGCGGCATCTCCTACCTGATCGTCGACATGCGCGCGCCGGGCATCGAGATCCGGCCGCTGCGCCAGCTCACCGGGGCGTCGGAGTTCAACGAGGTCTTCCTCGACGCGGTCCGCGTGCCGCGCGAGAACCTGATCGGGCCGATCAACGAGGGCTGGCGCATCGCCCAGGTGACCCTGGCGCACGAGCGCGGAACGAATTACGCGATCAAGGAGCAGGTGCTGGCGCGGATCAACGTCGACGAGCTGCTCGACGTCGCGCGCAGCACCGGGCGAAGCGGGGACCCGCGCGTGCGGCAACGGCTCGCCCAGCTCTACCTCGAAACCGAGATCATGCGCTTCATGAACCTCGAGATGCTGACGCGACTCGGCCGCGGCGTGACGCCGGGCGCCGAGACGTCGATCGTCAAGACGTTCTGGGCGGATCTCACGCAGAAGATCGGCGACGCTGGCATCGAGCTGCTCGGCGAGCGCGGGCTCTTGCTGCGGGGCGACCGGCACGCCGTCGCGGGCGGACGCTTCGCGCAGCACCTGCTGTTCTCGCGCGCCGCGACCATCGCCGGTGGCACGAGCGAGATCCAGCGCAACATCATCGCGCAGCGCCTGCTCGGCCTGCCGCGAAGCTGAACGTACGGAAAGGATTCGGAGTAGAACGATGAGCGAGGGTGGCAAGTCCGGCAAGGGCGGCATCGGCAACTTCTTCGAGGACTTCGAGATCGGCCAGGAGATGGTGTGCGCGACGCCGCGCGTCCTGACCGCGGCCGAGACGGCGTGGCACATCGCGACCACCAACGACCGCACGCCGCGCTTCTGCGGCGCGGAGGGGCGCGTCCACCCGCTGATCGTCTTCCACCTGGTGATCGCGCAGACCGTGCGTCAAGTATCGCTGAACGCGCGCGCCAACCTGGGCTACGCGGGAATGATCTGGCGCACGCCGGTGTTCCACGGCGACGAGATCACGACGTCGATCAAGATCGTCGGCCTCAAGGAGAACTCGAACAAGCAGACCGGCAACGTCTACGTCGCGACCACCGGTCGCAACCAGCGCGGCGAGGTCGTGCTCGAGTACACGCGCTGGGTGATGGTGCGGAAGCGCGACGAGACCAAGGCCACGCGCTACCTCGACGAGCCCGTGACGCCGCAGCTTCCGAAGCAGGTGGCGATCGATCAGCTGCCGCCGTTCCCGGGTCCGCTGCCGACGACGCAGCAGACCGGCGGACGCTGGTTCTTCGAGGACTACACGCCGGGCGAGCGCATCTACCACCACGACGGCATGACGGTGAACCAGTCGGACCACATGTCGTACACGCGGCTCTTCCAGAACACCGCCAAGGTGCACTTCGATGCGCTGCGCACCGACGGCAAGCCGCTGGTCTACGGCGGGTTCCCGATGTCGATCGCGTACGCGCAGGCGTTCAACGGCCTCGAGAACCGCTCCGGCATCGTCGCGATGAACAGCGGCACGCACGCCAACCCGTGCTACGCCGGCACGACGATCTACTCGTACACCGACGTGCTCGAGACCCATCCGCTCGGCGACGCGCCGTACGGCGCGCTGCGGCTGCGCCTCGTCGCGGTGAAGGACGGCGACCCGTACGAGGAGCCGGACTTCCAGATGCGCGTCCCGGACGGGAAGGGCGGCGAGCGCTACAACCCGCGCGTGCTGCTCGACATGGACTACTTCGAGCTGATGCCGAAGCGCGGGCGCTGAGCGCGCTCACGCTGGCGCCAAAGCGCCGGCGCTGAGCCCTGGCGGAACCCGATGGACCGCGCGCTCGCACCCGGGCGCGCGGTCCTTTCGTCTTGGGCGGCTCAGTCCTTCGCGTACATCGTCACGACGCACGCGCCGCCGAGCCCGACGTTGTGCTGCAGCGCCCGGCGCGCGCCCTCGACCTGCCGCTTGCCGCACGCGCCGTTGAGCTGGTTGACGAGCTCGTAGCACTGCGCGATGCCGGTCGCGCCGAGCGGGTGGCCCTTCGACAGCAGTCCGCCGGACGGGTTCACCACCCACTTGCCGCCGTAGGTCACCTGGTCCTCGTCGATCAGGCGTCCGCCCTGACCCTCGGGGCAGAGCTGCAGCGACTCGTAGGTGATGAGCTCGTTGGTCGAGAAGCAGTCGTGCAGCTCGATGACCTGCACGTCTTCCGGTCCGTAGCCCGTCATCTCGTAGACGTTCTGCGCCGCGCGGCGCGACATGCCGACGCCGATCATGCCGAGGAAGCCGAGGTTCCAGTCCTCGGGACGATCGGTCTGCATCGACATGCCGATGATCTTGACGGGTCGCGAGATGCCGTGGCGCGCCGCGTACTCGGGCGAGCACAGGATCGCCGCCGCGGCGCCGTCGGAGGTCGGGCAGCACTGCAGCAGCGTGAGCGGCTCGTAGACCAGGCGCGAGGCGAGAACCTCCTCGAGCGTGCACGCGTCGCGGTACTGCGAGCGCGGGTTGTGCACCGAGTGGCGGTGGTTCTTGACGCTGACCTTGGCGAACTGCTCCTTGGTCGTGCCGTAGAGCTCCATGTGCTGGCGGCCGCCGTTGCCGAACATCACCGCGGCCTGCGGAGGCTTGCGCTCCTCCTCCTTGTAGTTCTGCTTGAGGCCCTCGAGCTGCGCGTCGAGCGGGCCCTTCTCCATCTTCTCGAAGCCGAAGCAGAGCACGCACTCGCTCATGCCCGAGGTGATCGCCTGCCAGCCGAGGTAGAGCGCGTTCGAGCCGGTCGAGCAGTAGTTGTGCACGTTGAACACCGGCAGGCCGCCGAGCCCCATGCTGTAGAGCGCCCGCTGCCCCTGCGCGCTCATCCCGGAGACGTAGCCGCAGAACGCCTGCTCGAAGTCCTCGGGCGGCGTCTTCGCCATCGCGAGCGCCTCGCGCACCGCTTCCTCGACGAGCTCGATGTAGTTGCGGTTGCAGCGCTCGAACTTGGTCATCCCGACCCCGATCACGCAGACGTCGCGACCTTTCTTCATGGGGCGAGAGGCTAGTCACGCCGTCGCGCGAAGTTCAAGCGCTCGATTGAAAGCCGCGCGTCGTTCCGTCTCCTGCGCTGCGTCGTGACGCCACGAGCGACTCTTTCCCGCCCGACGAGGGCCCGCTAATCTCCCACCTCCGGCTCGATTCCACCCATCGCCCGCGTCCGCGGAAGAGCGAGGAGCAGCATGGATCTGTCGTACACCCCCGAGGAGGAAGCGTTCCGCGCCCGGGTGCGGAAGTGGCTCGAGGAGAACGTTCCCAAGCCCGAGGAGGTCAAGCACCTCGAGGGCGCGCGCGCCTGGCAGCGCAAGCTGCACGCCGCGGGGCTGCTCGGCGCCGCCTGGCCGAAGGAGTACGGCGGCGCGGGCCTCTCCGAGATGGAGCAGGCGATCCTCAACGAGGAGATGGTGCGCGCGCGTGCGCCGCAGCCGATCAACCAGATGGCGATCTGGTGGGTCGGCCCGGCGATCATGCGCTACGGGACCGAGGAGCAGAAGAAGCGCTTCATCCCGAAGATCCTGAGCTGCGAGGAGATCTGGGCGACCGGCTACTCGGAGCCGTCCTCGGGCTCCGACATGGCGGCGGCGAAGACCAGCGCGGTCCGTGACGGCGACGACTACATCGTCAACGGGCAGAAGGTCTGGACGACGCTCGCCCACATCTCCGACTGGTACTTCGTCCTCGTGCGGACCTCGACCGAGGGGCCGAAGTGGGCGGGGCTCACGGTGCTTTTGATGGACCTCAAGAGCCCCGGGGTCACGATCAAGCCGATCAAGCAGATCGACGGCGGCGCCGAGTTCAACGAGGTCTTCATGACCGACGTGCGCGTGCCGGTGACGAACCGCCTCGGCGAGGAAGGGCAGGGCTGGGAGATCGTCTCGAGCGCGCTGGTCAACGAGCGCTCCGGCATCGCGAGCGGCATCCGCGCGGACCAGTCGCTCGAGTGGGTGATCCGGACGGCGCGCCTGCGCGGCAAGACCGACGACCCGAACGTGCGCCAGAAGATCGCCGACCTCGCGATCAAGGGCTCGATCATGCGTTACGCCGGGCTGCGGGCGCTGACCGACTCGCTCAAGAAGCGTCTCAACCCGCACCTCTCGGCGGCGATGAAGCTCATGGGCACGACGCTCGTGCAGGAGTTCTCCGAGACCGGCATCGAGCTGCTCGGACCGTACGGCGCGCTGATGAACGACGAGCACGCGCCGGACAACGGCCGCTGGGCGAAGCAGCTGCTCTACGACCGCTCGATGACGATCGCGGGCGGGACGAGCGAGGTGCAGCGCAACATCGTCGCGCAGCGCATCCTCGGTCTGCCGCGGCGGTAGCCGCGACGCGCAGGCGAGCCGGCCGCGGCGCAGGGCGCTGATCGCGTGGGTCGGCGCCTTGCCGCCGACCGCCTGGCTGCACCGCGCTCTTCGCGCATCAGGGCCGCCGCCGCGACGGCGAGCTGCGCTCCGTCGCGTCCGTGCGCGCGTCAGTGCGCGGCGCCGGTGGCGCCCGTCGACCCCGTCGGCGACACCGGCAGCGTGAAGTCGATCAGCAGCTGCTCGTCGCCGAGGCTCGCCTCCATGCGCACGTCGACCATGTCGCCGGCGAGCGGCGCGCCGCGCGCCTCGAGCGCGCCGTCGCGCGGCACGAGTTCGAGCGTCTCCTTCGTGCCGCCGTCCTCGGTGCGCACCGTCGCCGTGCCGCGCACGCCGTCGAGCGGCAGAGGCGCGCGTCCGAAGTCCGTCAAGTAAAAGCGCAGCACGCCGTCGCGGCGCGCCACCGCCTCGATGTGCCGGTCGCCCGACATGCCGACGACGCCGCCGTGCCGCGGCTCGTGGTCGTGCACCTGCTCGTGCGTCGGCGGCGACGGGACCGGAGCCGGGATGGACGCCGCGCGGTGATGATCGTGATCGTGTGCGGCCGCGGCGACGTCCCACGCCGTGGTGAGCAAGACGGCGGCGAGCGCCGCAGCGACGCCTCGTTGGACCACAGCGAACGGAAAGACGGGCGTCAGGCGCGCTGGCTCAGGACCAGCGGCACGCCGTGCGTGTGCTCGGTGGCGATGCGCAGGACGCGACGTCCGTTCGGCTCGGTCTCGAAGTCGCTGCGCAGGCCGCGCTCGGTGAGCTCGCTGTGCGCGGCCGCGAGGTCGTCGACCTCGAGCTCGATCTGGAACAATCCCTCGCCACGCTGCGCGAGCTGCTCGCCGAGCGCGCCCGAGGACGCCGTCGCGAGCTCGATCTCCGCCGCGCCGATGCGCAGGAACGCGCTCTGCGTGCCAGTCGCGGCGTCCGCAGTGCGCCGCGTCAACGGGAAGCCGAAGTTGTTCTGGAAGGTCGCCAGGGCCTGATCGACGTCCTTGACGGCCGCCGTCAGCACCTTGAGTTGCCGCGCCTGCATGCCGAACTCGCTACCCGTCGCCGAGTGGGGCGTCAACGCCCGGCGCTCGGCTCGCGCGACCGCTGCCCGGCAGCTTGACCTTGATCAGCGCCGTGAGCGGCGTGACGCCGACGATGCGCCAGCGCAGATCCGGCGCGCGGCCGAGGATCAAATCCACCTGACGGTCGCCCGTCGGCAGCGTGAAGTAGGCGAGGTCGTCCTCGCGCCGCATGCCCCACCAGGCGGCGACCACGTCGCCCGCGGTGATGCGCAGCGGCTGGTCCGGGTCGTTGAACACCGTCATCACCTTGCCGCCCGAGAGCAGCGCCCGTGCGACCTTTCCGGCGTCGAGGCCGTTCGGCGCGTCGTCGAGCTCGGTGAGCGCCCGCTGTGTCACCGCGGCGAAGTCGACCATCTCGGTGAGCTCGCCGACGTCGCGCCGGTCGAGCGCGCTCTTGATGCGCCACAGCGCCCAGGTCGGCGTGGTCGGCAGCAACGCCACCGTGAGGCCGATGGCGATCGAAACGAGGCCGCCCGCCACGGCGCCGACCACGAACCCGCGTCGCATGCCGTTGCCTATATCACGCCGGGGCGCGCGACTCCGCGACGACCGTGGATGCCCGATTGCGCGTGCGAGGGCCGCTTCCCTATCATCGCGCGGTGCGCATCGACCAGATCCTGAAAGCCGGCGAGCCCGTTTTCTCCTTCGAGTTCTTCCCGCCGAAGACTCCGCAGGGCGAGGAAGCCCTGCTGCGCACGATCGACGAGCTCAAGCCGCTCGAGCCCGCCTTCGTCTCCGTGACCTACGGCGCAATGGGCTCGAACCGCGGCCAGGTGATCGAGCTCGTCTCCTCGATCAAGCGCATGGGCCTCAACCCCATGGCGCACCTGAGCTGTACCGGGCACACGCGCGACGAGATCGCGGCGATCCTCGACCAGCTCGCGGCGGCCGAGATCGAGAACATCCTCGCGCTGCGCGGCGACCCGCCGCGCGGTGAGGTGTTCCGACCGGTGCCGGGCGGCTTCGCGCACGCATCCGACCTCGCGGCCTTCATCCGCAGCCGCTGGAGTTTCTGCATCGGCGGCGCGTGCTACCCCGAGGTGCATCCCGACGCGCCGAGCGCCGAGGCCGACCTCGCGAACCTCGTGATCAAGGTCCGCGCGGGCGTCGACTTCCTGATCACGCAGCTCTTCTTCGACAACGAGGACTACTTCGCCTTCGTCGAGCGCGCGCGCGCGGTCGGGATCGAGGTGCCGATCCTGCCGGGCATCATGCCGATCGTCGACGTCGGCGGCGTCAAGCGCATGACCGCGATGTGCGGCGCGAAGCTGCCCGCGGAGCTCGCGCAGCGCCTCGCCGCCGTGGACGGCGACGCCGACGCCGTGCTCGCGATCGGCATCGAGCACGCGCTGCGCCAGTGCCGCGATCTGCTCGAGCGCGGCGCGCCGGGCATCCACTTCTACACGCTGAACCGCAGCCCGGCGACGCGGCAGATCCTGAGCGCGATCCGCGAGGGACGCTGAGCGCGATCGCGAGGCGCGCCGAACGCGATCTGCGACCGACGCCGAGCGCGGTCCGCGCCGAGCGCTGAGCGAGCGCGGCGCTCAGGCCGCCTGCGCGGTCTCGCCGCGGAAGCGCGCCATGGTCTCGCGGATCTGCCGCTCGACCTCGGCGACGATCGCGTACGGATCCTCGTCGGGGCGGCGCTCGATCGGATCGCCGGCCCACCAGCGCATCGTGATGCCCCACGGGATCGGGAGCATCTTGTGCTCCATGATGCGCCAGGAGTTGTCGATGCACACCGGCACGACGGGGACGTCCTTCGCCTGCTTGAGCAGCGCGACGGTGCCGGCCGGCTTGAACGGCGCGAGCACGCCGTTTCGCGCCCGCGTCCCCTCGGGGTAAATCACCGCGGAGAAGCCG
This sequence comes from Candidatus Binatia bacterium, assembly GCA_036563615.1. NCBI lineage: Bacteria > Candidatus Binatota > Binatia (SeqCode) > Binatia bacterium. The sequence continues at coordinate 84,383 of DATCMB010000007.1, read as the reverse complement.
TTCTGGACCACCTCGTGCGCGAGCTTGTCGATCACGCGCACCGCGCTCGCGCGATCCTTGCGGTCGATCAGCGCGTGGCCGCCCTTGCGCAGCTGCACCGACACCGCCGGGATCCACTTCGCGAGCTCGATCTTCGAGATGTACTTCGGGAAGTTCGTGAAGAACTGCCAGCCGAAGGTCGGGATGTCGAACATGCTCTGGTGGTTCGAGACGATGATGTACGACGTGTACGGCTTGATCTTCGGCGAGCGCTCGATCTCGAACCGGATCCCGGCAAGGCGCATCGCCAGGATCACTGTGCACTGCATGATGCCCAGCACCCAGGCGTTGGCGCGCTTCCCGAACAGGAACGTGATCCGGAAGATCACGTCGTAGAGCACCATGATGAGGCCGAAGGCGATCAGGAATGCGATCGTCCCGGCCCAATCCCGCACGGCCCGCATGTCCTACCGGCGAGCAATGGCATGCGAAAACCGAGAATGCCATCCCGTGCCCGGCGATCGGACGATCGGCGACCGCATCCGGTTCGTGGCGTCGATCGGGCGACGCACGGCGTTCGCCTGCGCGTCGCGCACGCGAATCGGACGATCAGCCGACGCTCAGGTGGTAGTTGCCGAGCGTGTCGAGCCGCGCGCGCTGTCCCGGGTAGACGACGATCGTCGTCAGCGGCTCCTCGATGATCGCCGGTCCGACGACCGTCTGACGCGCGCGCAGCTTGGTGCCGTCGTAGATCGGCGTCGACACCCAGCGGCCTGCGAAGTACGCGCGTCGCTTGCCCTTGAGCGCGCTGCGCGCGTCGCGCGACGACGCCGGGATGCGCGGCAGCTCGGGCTTCGCGGTGATCGCCGTCGCGCGCACGCCGAGCCCGCGCAGGATCGGCATCTGGTCGCGCGACGCGTAGGTGTGCAGCGCCTCGTGCTCGCGGTGGAACGCCTCGATCAGCCGACGCAGGTCGCGCGCCCCGAACGCGCCGTCGCCCTCGATGGGCACCGGCATGTCGAAGGTCTGGCCCGGGTAGCACATGTACGCGATGCGCTGGTACCGCACCTCGCGTCCCGAGAAGCCGCCGGCGGCGAGCGACGCGTCGGCGGCCTCGCGCATCTCGGCGAACAGCGACGTGACGCGCGCGAGGTCGGCTTCGTCCGCGGGCGTGATGTACGAGCGCAGCTCGATCACGATCGGATCGGTGAGCAGGAGACCCAGCGCGGAGAACGTCGGCGCGGTCTTCGGGATCAGCACCTGGCGGATGTCGAGCTCGGCCGCCTGCATGCCCGCGTGCACCGCGCCGTTGCCGCCGAACGCGACGAGCGGCATCTCGCGCGGGTCGATGCCGCGCATGGCCGACACGCGACGGATCGCGTTCGCCATGTTCGCGTTGACCATGCGGAAGATGCCGTAGGCGGCCTCCTCGACGGTCGCGAGCCCGAGCGGGCGGCGGATCTGCTCGTCGATCGCACGCACCACCGAGTCGACGTCGAGCGCGAGCTCGCCGCCGTAGAAGAAGTCCGGATTGAGGTAGCCGAGAACCAGGTTGGCGTCCGTCACCGTGGGGCGCGTGCCGCCGCGGCGGTAGCAGATCGGCCCCGGCTGCGCGCCCGCGCTGTCCGGACCGACGTGCAGCGCGCCCTCGATCACGCTCGCGATCGAGCCGCCGCCCGCGCCGACCGACTGCACGTCGACCATCGGCAGCCCGATCAGGTAGCGGTGGTGCCAGTTCCACGACGAGCTGACGTGCGGCTTGCCGTCGCGCACGAGGCAGACGTCGTAGCTCGTGCCGCCCATGTCGACCGAGATGAAGTCGCGCACGCCCGCCGCGCCCGCGACGTGACACGCGCCGACCACGCCGCCCGCCGGCCCCGAGCCCAGCACGGTGACCGCCTTGCCCGCGACGTAGCGTGCGGTCATCAGCCCGCCGTTCGATTGCATGAGCAGCAGGTCGCGCGCGTAGCCGGCGTCGGCGAGCTTGCGCTCGAGGTTCGCGAGGTAACGCTTGATGCGCGGCGCGACGTACGCGTTGACCAGCGTCGTCGACGTGCGCTCGAACTCCGGCGCCTGCGGCATCACCTCGTGCGACAGCGAGACGTCGACGCCCGGTAGCTCCTCCGCGGCGATCTCGCGCGCGCGCAGCTCGTGCGCCGGATTGATGAACGAGAACAGGAAGACGACCGCGAGCGACTCGATGCCCTGCATGCGCAGGCGGCGCATCGCGGCGCGCAGCGCGTCCTCGTCGAGCGGCACGACGACGTTGCCCTCGTAGTCGAGCCGCTCGGGCACGCCGATCCGGCGCCGGCGCGGGCAGATCGGCGGCGGCGGCGGGTACGATGGATCCCAGATGTTCTCCTTGTAGCCGCGTCGCAGCTCGATCTCGTCGCGGTGGCCGGCGCTGGTGATGAGGCCCGTGACCGCGCCGTTCATCTGGATCATCGTGTTGTCGGCGGTGGTGGTGCCGTGCACGATGCGCTCGGTCGCGGCGAGGAAGCTCGCGAGGTCCTTGCCCTCGCTGCGCGCGAGGCGCTCGAGCCCGACCATGACGCCCTCGCTCTGGTCGTCCGGCGTGGTCGCGGTCTTGTCGAGGTGGATCGTGCGGTCGGGGCGCACCAGGACCAGGTCCGTGAACGTGCCGCCGACGTCGATGCCGATGCGGTAGCCGCCCGCCGTCGACCTGCGCGATCCGGACTGCACGCGCGTGAGCGGACGGCGCGGCGTTGTCTTGGTCGTTGCCATGGTCCCGGTCGGTTGATCGGTCGATCGCTTGTAGACGGGACCGGAGACGGCTTCAAACAAAAGACGGCTTCACTCGGCGGCGTCGAGCGAGCCCGACGCGCGCGCCTGCTGCGTCGCGCGCGACACCGGCACCGGGATCCCGGTCGGCTCGCTGATCGCGGCCTCGACGAGCTGCTTGTCGACGCCGCCGAGCTTGCGCTGGGCGAGCGCCTGCTTCGCCGACGCCGGCAGCGAGCGCTCGTAGCGGTAGATGTCCTCGTGCACCTCGACGTAGGTCACGCCGTCGCGCTCGCCGGCCTTCACCGGCTGGTAGACGAACTGCACGCGCGTGCCGACCGGCACCTCGGGGAACCAGCGCTCGATGTCCTCGGGATAGAGGCGCAGGCAGCCGTGGCTCACCTGCATGCCGACGCCCCACGGGATGTTGGTGCCGTGGATCGCGTAGCGCGAGTTGGCGAGCGACAGGCGGTACTTGCCGAGCGGGTTGTCGGGCGCGCCGCCCGGGATCGACCAGCGGTGGTCGCCGCGCTCCTTGATGTGCTCGCGGCGGATCGACTCGGGGATGTTCCAGGTCGGGTTGACGGTCTTGCTCGCGACGCGGAACGAGCCGCGCGGCGTGCGTCGGTCGTCGCGCCCGAGCCCGACCGGATAGGTCGCGACCATCAGCGAGTCCTTCGAGCCGCGCGGCCTCCGGTAGTGGTAGAGCCGCATCTCGGGGATGTTCACCACGATGCCGTCGTACGAGCAGCACGGCAGCACCCACTCGGTGGGCAGGACGATCTCGGTGCCGGGCTTCGGCACCCAGGGGTCGACGCCCGGGTTCGCGGCGACGATCTCGTTGTAGCCGAGGTCGAAGTAGCGGGCGACGTCGAGCAGCGTGTCGCCCTTGCGGATCGTGTAGGTCTGCGGACGTCCGATCACGGTGTCCGCGGGCTTGCCGCTGCGGTCGAGCGGGAGCGCGTAGGTGACGAGCTCCTTGCTCTCGAAGGTCGCCTCGTCCCACTTGGCGGGCGCCTCCGGTCGGCGCGGCGCGGCGTCGCGGAGGTGGGCCGCGCATGCGGCGACCCATGCGCTCGCAACCAGCGCCAGCAACGTTCCCCCCACGCGCCGCACCCGCCCATTGTGGTCGGGAACGGTTTCAGAAAAAAGCCACTTGCCTCCGGGCGAGCGCAGGATGCGAGAGAGCCGAGCCACCCAGAAGACGCCCGCGCGGCTGCTGCGCGGGCTCGCAGCCGTGCTCGGCTCGCTGCTGCTCGCCGTCGTCGCGGGGGAGATCGTCGTGCGGCTCGCGGCGAGCCACATGCCCGGCGTCCGCTTGCTCGCCGAGCCGCTCGGCACGCGACGTCGCGAGCCGCAGACGTTCGCCGAGCTCCTGCACGCCTACCGCGACCACCTGGTGCCGTTCCGCGTCTGGAAGGGCTTTCGCTGCAACTCGCTCGGCTTCCACGACGTCGAGTTCCGACGCGAGCGCACGCCCGGCACGTTCCGCATCGTCGGGCTCGGCGACTCGTTCGCGTACGGCAACGTGACCTACGGACGTAGCTACTTGACGCTGGCCGAGGCGCTGCTGATCCTCGCCGCGCTCGAGCGCGACGGTGGCGAGCGCGACGCGGCGGCGACGCACGCCATGCACGGAGACACCGACGCGCCGCCGGTCGAGCTCGACAACCTCGGCGTGCCCGCCTCGGGGCTCGCCGACTACCGCGTGGTCTGGCAGCTCGTCGGCCGCGCGCTCGCGCCCGACCTCGCGGTGATCACGATCTACCTCGGCAACGATCCGCGCGACTTCGCGGACCAGACGCGCTTCGGCAAGACGCGCCCCGCGTGGCAGCGCTCGTGGCTCGTGACGTTCCTGCAGCGCGCGACGAAGCTCGCGCGCGAGCGCTGGCGGATGCGCGACGCGGACGAGCCGGCGCCGATCCCCTCTCCGGCCGCGCCACCGGCGGGCCCGCTCGTCGGCGCGATGACGGAGGTCGACGACGACGACCGTCCGGAGTTCTCCGACGAGGCCTTCCTCGACATCGAGGCGCTCGAGCTCGAGATGCTCGCGCGCCCCGGCGCGAAGCTGCGCGGTCCCGACTGGGATGCGTTCCTCGCCGCGCTCGGCGAGCTCGTCGACGTGATCGAGCGCGACGGCGTCCCCGTCGTGCTGGCGCTCGCGCCGTCGCGCCTGCAGGTCCACCCCGAGGATCTCGCCATGGTCGCGGCGCACGCGGGCGTCGCGCTCGACGACGTCGATCCGGATCTGCCGCAGCGTCGGATCGCCGAGTTCGCCGCGGCGCGCGGCGTGGCGGTCGTCGACCTGACGCCCGCGCTGCGGCGGGCGGCCTCCGAGGGGACGCTCTACCGGCGCAACGACACCCACTGGAACGTCCGCGGCAACGCCGTCGCCGCGGCCGAGCTCGCCACCCGGCTCGCGGCGCTCGGCGTTGTACCGACCGCTACACGGCGATAGAGATTTTGCCTTGCTTCCTGCGCACCGTTCGGTCTAAACGGCTGCGACTTCCTACTTGGCACTCCGACCTCGGGACAGCTCCGATCGCCCGGGACGAGAAAGGGCCGCGCGTGACCAGGACTTCTTCGACCGGGCTGCTGCCGCTCCTCGCTCTGCTCGCCGCCGTGGCGGCGACTCCCGCACACGCCGCGGACGCCGGCGTCGTCGGGACGCGCCTCGCGATCACGTCGAACGCGTCGAACGGCAAGTCGACGCTCGCCTCGACGCAGCGGGGCGCCGGCGTCTCGTTCGGTCCCGCGAGCGCCGCGAGCGAGCTCTCGGGCTCGCTCGAGGTCTACTACGTCGACACGCCCACGAACCGCATCGTGCTGCCGCTGCCGTCGCCGTGGGACAAGGTCGACGCGCGTACGGCGAAGTTCCTGAACAAGTTCGCACCCGCGGGCCCGACGGGCGTGCGCACCGCCACCGTGCGCGCCGGGACGATGGCCAAGGTCGCGGCGAAGACCGCAGGCGGCCTCGACCTCACGCAGCCGCCAGGACCCGGCGGCGTCATGAGCATCCTGACCGTCCACAACGCGGGCGACGGCTCGACGCACCGCATGTGCTCGCTCTACCGCGTCTCGAGCGGCAGCAAGATCGCGCACCGCTCGGTGAAGGGTCGCAGCCGCTTGACGCTGACCAAGGGCGTGCCGGTCGAGTGCCCGCGCTGCGACGACGGCGTGCGCAACGACCTCGAGACCGGCGTCGACTGCGGCGGCGGGCTCTGCGCCGCATGCGGCGTCGGCGAAGGCTGCGCGCAGAACTCGGACTGCGCGACCGGGCTGTGCAGCGGCGGAGTGTGCGCCTTCCCGGCCTGCACGGGTGGCGTCAAGGACGGTAGCGAGACCGGCATCGACTGCGGCGGCCCGGTGTGTCCGAAGTGCGGAGCGGGGCAGGGCTGCAACGGCCCGTCCGACTGCGAGAGCGGCGTGTGCACGGACAACGTCTGTCAAGCACCGACGTGCGGCGACGGCGTCGAGAACGGCGACGAGACCGACGTCGACTGCGGCGGCTCGTGCGGCGCGTGCGTGCCGTTCACGGTCACGATCGACACGCCCGTGCACGGCGCGTTCTCGCAGGCGTCGAGCGTCACCGTCACCGGCCACACCACCGGCGTCGGACCGGCGGGCGCCGACCTGACGATCAACGACGTCGCCGTGCCGCTCGCGCCCGACGGAACCTTCACGACCAACGTGCCGCTCTTCCCCGAGATCGTCTTCAACCCGATCGCGGCGCGCCTCGTGCGCCGCTTCGACGGTCTCACGGTGCACGACCGCGTCGTCGTGGTGGCGGGCGCGTCGGTCGCGGACGGCGACGCGTCGCCCAACGGCGTCGCGCTCAGGATCAACGACCGCGGCTTCGACTCGATCGAGCCGGTCGCGACGACGCTGGTCGAGATCGATCCCGCGACGCTCGTTCCCGCCGGCACCAAGGTGATGGAGGACTACTGCTACGCGCCGCTCGGCAGCCTGTGCTTGGGCTCGGTCGACGTCACGATCAGCGGCACGCCGCCGCCGTCGATCGGACCGATCGGCATCGCGATCGACTCGCAGACCGGCTCGCTCGACGGCGACATCTCGCTCGAGGACCTGCGCGTCACGGTGAACATCGACAGCGCGAGCGGCATCCCGATCCACTGCGAGCTCGCGATCACCGTTGGCTTGACGCAGATCTTCGGCGACTACGGCCTCTCGCCGCTCGCCGGGCAGCCGACGCGCGTCGACGTGCAGCAGATCGGCAACGTCGTCGTGCAGGCGAGCGACACGACGCACATCACCGACTGCAGCGGGCTGTTCGGCGACCTCACCGAGTCGCTGATCGGGTCCGCGATCGGCGACGTCGGCGCGCTGTTCGCGAACGGCATGCAGGACTTCCTCAACACCGTCGACGCGTCGGGCAACACGCCGATCGCGGGTGCGATCGAGACCGCGCTCGCCGGCGTCGACATCGCGGGCCCGGTCGGAAGCGGGCTCGGCATCGACCTCTACGCGCCGTTCACCTCGATCGACGAGGACCCGGTCGGCATCACGTTCGCGGCCGACGTGGCCGCGACGGCCACGCCCGTTCCGGGCGCGCCGGACCTGACCGCGAGCTACCACGTCGACGAGTCGTTCCCGACCTTCGGCGCGACGACGCCTGTGCAGAACCTGCCCTACGGCATCGGGCTCGGCATCTCGACCTCGGGCTTCAACCAGCTCCTGCGCGCGCAGATCGAGACCGGGCTCCTGCGCACGAGGATCCACGAGATCGATCTCGGCGGCGGCCCGATCCCGCTCAGCGCGGCTCTGCTGGGCGCGCTCTTGACGCCGTTCAGCCAGCTGCCGCCGACCACGCCGATCGCGATCCGCGTGTCGCCGACGCTCGCGCCGGTGCTGACCGGCGCGAGCGGTCCCAATGGCGAGCTCGGTGAGCTCGCGGTGGCGCACGTGCTGGTCGAGTTCGTGCAGGACGAGAGCCTGCCGTCGGAGCAGGTGCACCTCGTGCTCGCGGTCGACGCGCGGCTCGGGCTGCAGCTCGCGTTCCAGCCGGGCGGCATCGGCTTCGCGCTCTCGCCGCCGACCGCGGCCGACGTCGCGGTGTCGCTGCTGCGCAATCCGCTCGGCGTGAGCGAGGTCGCGCTGCAGGGCTTCCTGCCGTCGGTGCTCGCCGGCTTCCTGCCGGACCTCGCGAGCGCGCTGCAGAGCTTCCCGCTACCGTCCTTCCTCGGCCTCTCGCTGTCTGGCGTCGAGGTGTCGCGCACGGGAGCGTACTACGCGATCTTCGCCGATCTGACGCCCGACTGCGTCGACGGCTCGGTGTGCCCGAGCGGCGTCTGCCTCGACGGCGCCTGTCAAGCACCGACGTGCACCGACGGCGTCGCGAACGGCGCCGAGACCGACGTCGATTGTGGCGGCGGCAGCTGTCCGGGCTGCGCGACCGGCGAGCAGTGCTTCCTCAGCACGGACTGCGCGACCGGCGGCTGCTCGGGCGGCGTTTGCCAGCCGACCTGCACGAGCGGCGCCGAGTGCCCGAGCGGTGTCTGCGAGGACGGCTTCTGCCGCGTCGCGAACTGCGCCGACGGCGTCAAGAACGGCAGCGAGAGCGGGATCGACTGCGGCGGATCGTCGCCGTTCTGCGTGCGCTGCGCCGACGGCCAGACCTGCAACACCGCGAGCGACTGCGCGAGCGGCATCTGCAGCGGCGGCGTCTGCCAGGCGCCGAGCTGCAGCGACGGCTTGCAGAACGGCAGCGAGACCGACGTCGACTGCGGCGGCTCGTGCCCGCCCTGCGCGCTCACCAAGAAGTGCACCGTCGGCAGCGACTGCGCGAGCGGCGTGTGCGGACAGAACGCGCGCTGCACCTGCGGCAATCGGTCGTTCGTCTTCGACGTGACCAGCAGCACCGGCGGTCCGTTCAGCTCGGCGGAATGGCCGGGCGGCACGGCGACGCAGAGCTCGTCGCCGGGCTGCAGCGTGACCATCAACCGGCCGAACGACAACATCGACCTCGTCTGTACGCTCGCCGCGCCGTTCTCCGTGCAGACGTTCTCCGGCTTCTCGCAGTGCTTCGGCGCCGGCGGCGAGGACGGCGACGGCTGCGAGCCGGTGTCCTGTCCGTTCGCCGGCATCGGCTCGTGCTGCAGCGGTCGACCGTCGTGCTCCGTCGGCCTGAACGGCTCGGCGCAGGCCCGCTACCGCGTCACCTGCCTCGAGTGACGCGCAAGCCTCTCCCACGAAAGGGACGCAGCGTGAACCCGCAGAGACGACGCATGCTCCTCACCGCCGCGGCCGCGTGCGCCGCCGGCGCACTGCTCGCAGCGCTCGCCGCCACCGTGCCGTCGTGGGCGACCGACGTCGGCGTCACCGGCACGCGGCTCTCGCTGACGGTGAACACGCGCACCGGACGGCAGAATCTGGTCTCGGTGCAGAAGGACGCCGACGTGCACGTCGGCGCGCTCGCCGCACCGGGCGATCTCGCGGCGTCGCTCGAGGTGTACTACGTCGACGCGCCGACCAACGTCGGCAAGCTCGCGATGCCGGCGCCGTGGGCGAAGACCAACGCCAAGAGCGCGACCTACCGCAACCGGTTCGCGCCGGCGGGTCCGTCGCCGGTGAAGAACGCGTCGATCCAGTACGGCAAGCTCGCGCGCATCACCGCGCCGTCGCTCGGCGGCCTCGACATCTCGACGCCGCCGGGAGCGGGCGGCGTGATGACCGTCCTGACCGTCGACAACGCGGCCGACGGCTCGCGCCACCGCATGTGCTCGCTGTACCGTCCGGCGAGCGGCAGCGTCGTCCAGCACAAAATCACTGGCAGCGGCTTCCGCCTGGTCGCGCGTGGCGGCGTCGAGGTCGCGTGTCCGAATTGCAACGACGGTCTGCAGAACGGCGACGAGGCCGACGTCGACTGCGGCGGTCCGGACGCGGCGTGCGCGCGCTGCGCGACGGGAGCCGCGTGCGGCGCGGCGAGCGACTGCGCGAGCGGCGTGTGCACGGACGGCGTCTGCCAGGCGCCCACCTGCGGCGACGGCGTCAAGAACGGCACGGAGACCGACGTCGACTGCGGAGGCGGCTGCGCGGGCTGCGCGCAGGGCGAGGGCTGCGTCGTCGGCAGCGACTGCGCGGGCGGCGTCTGCACGGACGGGATCTGCCAGCCGGAGAGCTGCAACGACGGCGTCGAGAACGGTGACGAGACCGACGTCGACTGCGGCGGCAGCTGCGCCGATTGCGCGGACGGCGAGGACTGCAACGTCGCCGACGACTGCCAGAGCGGCGTCTGCACGGGCGGCGTCTGCCAGGCACCGGCGTGCGACGACGGCGTGAAGAACGGCGACGAGACGGCGAGCGACTGCGGCGGCACGTGTGCGGGCTGCGCGGACGGCCAGGCCTGCGTCGTCGCGGACGACTGCGCGAGCGGCGTGTGCACGAGCGGCGTGTGTCAAGCACCGACGTGCAGCGACGGCGTCGACAACGGCAGCGAGACCGACGTCGACTGTGGCGGCGTCTGCCCCGACTGCCCGAACGGCGCCGGCTGCGCGATTCCCGGCGACTGCCAGAGCGGCGTCTGCATCGGCAACGTCTGCCAGGCGCCGACCTGCAGCGATGGCGTCGAGAACGGCGGCGAGACCGGCACCGACTGCGGCGGTCCGTGCGCGCCGTGCGGCACCGGCGGCGGCTGCGCGAGCGGCGCCGACTGCCAGAGCGGCGTCTGCGTCGCGCAGGTCTGCCAGGCGTCGACCTGCAACGATGGCGTCAAGAACGCGAGCGAGACCGACGTCGACTGCGGCGGCCCGGTCTGCCCCGACTGCGGTGCCGGCCGCGCGTGCTCGAGCGCCGGCGACTGCCAGAGCGGCGTCTGCACGGGGAGCGTCTGTCAAGCACCATCGTGCAGCGACGGCGCGCAGAACGGCGGCGAGACCGGCATCGACTGCGGCGGTCCGTGCGCCGCGTGCGGCACCGGCGGCGGCTGCTCGAGCGGCGGCGACTGCCAGAGCGGCGTGTGCGTCAACGGCGTCTGCCAGGCTCCGACGTGCTCCGACGGCGTCAAGAACGGCGGCGAGAGCGACGTCGACTGCGGTGGTCCGAGCTGCGGCGCCTGCGGGCTCGGCGCGACCTGCGTCGCGAACGGCGACTGCCAGACCAACTCGTGCAACGGCGGACGCTGCAAGTGCCCGAGCCAGCTCTTCACCTTCCAGGTGACGAGCAGCACGGGCGGCGTCTTCACGGCGGCGGTGTGGCCGGGCGGGACGGCGACGCAGAGCGGTCCGCCGGGCTGCAGCGTGACCATCAACCGGCCGAACGACATCGTGCACTACGTGTGCACGCTCGCGGCGCCGTTCTCCGTGAACTCGTTCAGCGGCTACTCGACGTGCTTCGGGACCGGCGGCGAGGACGGCGACGGCTGCGAGCCGGTGTCGTGTCCGCCCGCGGGCATCGGCTCGTGCTGCAGCGGACGCCCGTCGTGCTCGGCGGCGCTCAACGGCTCGGCGACGGCGCGCTACTACGTGCAGTGCAATCCATGAGCGGGCGTAGCGCCTGGCTCGCTTCGACGAGCGGCGCTGCGCGTAGCCGGAAGCTGCGCGCAGCGCCGTGCGGTGGCTGCGCGGCGCCGTGCAGTGCACCGCTGCCGCGCCCACCGAGCGGCGTCTGCGCTAGCTGCGCCGCAGCAGCGTGACGAGGAGCGCGCCCGCCGCGAGGGCGACGCCGAGCGACGCGAGCGGGTGGGTGCGCGAGGTCTGCTCGAGCGTCTCGACGAGCGGCCGCGCGCGGTCGACGAGCGGCCGGGCGCGGTCGAGCAGCGGCTGGGCGCGGCCCGAGTCCATGAAGTCGCGTGCGCGCGTCGAGGCGTCGTCGAGGAAATGCGAGAAGCTGCTGCGCGCGTCGGCGGCGAGCTCGCCCATCCGCCCGACCGCGTCGGAGGTCGCGAGCCGGCGCGAGAACGCGTGCGGCCGCTCGATCGCCGAGGACAGGCGTTCCCACACCGCGCGGAACTGCTCCTCGCGCTCGCGCGCCTTGCGCGCGCTCAGGCGACGGCGCGCGATCACGGTCGCGACGAGCAGCGTGCCGGCGAGCGCGATCGGCACGGGATTGCGCTGCACCGTGTCGCCGACCCGCGAGGCGTTGCTCTTCACGTAGTCGACGACGCGCTCCTTCATCTCCTGCGGCGAGAGGCGCCGACCGATCTCGTCGAGCGTGCTGTCGAGCTCGGCCCGCGTCTGCTCGATCTCCTCCTGCACCTCGTTGGGCGTGCGCTCGTGCTGTCCCGAGTTCGGCATGACGGCCTCCTAGTGCGCGCCGGCGCGCACGTGGCGCTGAACCATTTCCTTGTCCTCGCGCAGCGAGGCGACGGTGCGCTCGGGCGTGACGTCGACCTTCTTCAGCCGGCCGCGTCCGACCAGCAGCGCGATCGCCCCGAGCACGAGAACCACCCCACCGACGATGAGGGCCGAGAGCCACATCCGGTGCAGCGCCTGGTCGAGACCGAGCACCGCCGCGAACAGCAGCACCAGGAAGCCGCCCCACATCAGCGGCAGGGCGATCACCAAGCTCGTCACGCCGCTCTTGAGCTCCGCGACGCTCTCCATGAGCTCGAGGCGCGCAAGCTCGATCTCCTTGCGGACGAGCTCCGAGCTCTCGCGCGTCAAGTCGGAGAAGAGCTGTCCCAGCGAGCGCTGCTCTTCGTTCGGATGCAACGACGGCCTCATGTGTGCGCGGCTGGCTGCAAGCGACATACCACCGGCCGGAAGAGCCGCGGGGCGCGGCGGACGCGGCGTGCGGCGCGGCGGCTGTAACGGGTTCCGCACGTCGGTGAACGGCGCTTGGAAGGACTTACACGCGTCGCGCCCGCCCTTGGACGCCTCCTCGCACGCGTCGCGAATGCGCCGACGGACGCAGCGACGCGCGGGGCGGAACGAAAGGACGTCGCGCGTTCCCACGGGCGGGAAGCCGCGGTTCGTCTCCGGCGCCCGCGTGCTCTACGATGCGCCCGCGATGGTGCGCCGACACGACCACGACGCCGGCGGGCCGCGCGAGCTGCTCGAGGCGAAGGCGGCGCTCCGCGAGCAGATGTGGCGCAATCTCTCCGCGCCCGGCATCGCGCGCTTCCCGCGCCCGGAGGGCCGCATCCCGAACTTCGTCGGCGCGGAGGCCGCGGCCGAGCGTCTGCGCGCGACGCCGATCTGGCAGGCGGCGCAGACCATCAAGGCGAATCCGGACTCGCCGCAGCTTCCGGTGCGCGAGCGCGCGCTCGCCGACGGCAAGATCGTCTACATGGCGGTGCCGCGGCTCGCGGCGGAGAAGCCGTTCTTCCTGCTCGATCCCGAGAAGCTGCGCGCGGCGCCGCGCGCGGCGGCGTCGATCAAGGGCGCGGCGCGCCTCGGCCGTCCGGTCGACGTTTCCGAGCTGTCGCCGGTCGACCTCGTGGTCACGGGCTGCGTCGCGGTCGGACGCGACGGGCGGCGTCTCGGCAAGGGCGGCGGCTTCAGCGACCTCGAGCTGGCGATCGCCGCCGAGGCCGGTCTGATCGGCGCGCGCACGCGCATCGTCACCACCGTGCACGACGCGCAGGTGCTGCCGGCGGGCGTCATCCCGGTGACCGAGCACGACTTCCCGCTCGATCTCATCGTGACGCCGACCGAGCTGATCCGCGTGCCGCGCTCGCGGCGTCGGCCGCGCATCGTGTGGCGCGAGCTCACGCCGGAGAAGATCGCGGCGATCCCGCTGCTCTCGCGCCTGCACCCCGAGCTGTAGCTCGCGTCGCCGTCGTCGGGTCGCGCGGGCGCGCACGGTGCGACGTGCGCGGTTGCAAGCTCGCGTCGCGACGCGCTGCACCGCGCGGCGAAGCCCACCCTGCATCCGGAGGCGTTTCCGTGGTTGCCCGGCCCGGCCGATCGAGGGTAGTTCGGAGCGATGCGCAAAGCCGGTCCCTGGTCCTCGATCGTCGCCCTCACGGGCATCGCCGTCCTTGCCGCCGCGTTCGCGCTCGTGCCCGCGCCCGGAACGTCCGCCGCGCCGGTGCGCGCGAAGCCCGTCGTCGACGGCTGCGACACGCCGCTGCGCGGCGCCGGCCGACCGTCGGGCAAGGCGATCCTGCGTCCCGGCGGCAAGGCGTGCGAGCGCGCGGCCGCGGGCGAGCCGCTGCGCGTGCTGGTGTTCTCGCGCACGACGGGCTTCCGCCATCCGTCGATCGACGACGCCGTCGCCTTCTTCTCGAGCTTGCCCGAGCGCGAGGGCATCGCCGCGACGCTGACCGAGGATCCGACCGCGTTCACCGACGAGTCGCTCGCCCGGTTCGACGTCGTCGCGTTCGTCAATACCACGGGCGACGTCCTCGACGAGCAGCAGCAGGCGGCGCTCGAGCGCTTCGTTCGCTCCGGCCGCGGCTGGGTCGGCGTGCACTCCGCGGCCGACACCGAGTACCAGTGGAACTGGTACGGGCAGCTCGTCGGCGCCTACTTCATCAGCCACCCGCTGCTGCCGGTCGAGGTCGAGGTGACGACCGAGGATCCGGATCACCCATCGACCGACCATCTGCCGGCGCGCTTCCTCTTCACCGACGAGATCTACAACTTCGACCGCAACCCGCGGCAGGACAACGCGATCCTGCTCACCATCGACGAGTCGGGGTTCATCTACCCGAACTTCCCCGACACGCCGTCGATGGGCGCGGACCATCCGATCGCCTGGTACAAGGAGTTCGACGGCGGGCGCTCGTTCTACACCAACCTCGGACACCGTCCCGAGTCGTGGAGCGATCCGCTGTTCCAGAAGCATTTGCTTGACGGCATCCGCTGGGCCGCGGGGCCGCCGTCGTGGAACGCGATCCCGGTGTCGCGCGTCGCGCGCAACCCGATGACGATGGCGGTCGCGCCGGACGGACGCGTGTTCTACGTCGAGCGCACCGGCGAGGTCTGGGTGTGGAACCCGGCCAACGGACGCACGACGCTGTCGGCGAGCCTCGACGTCTCGCTGCAGGGCGAGAACGGGCTCCTCGGCATCGCGCTCGACCCGGACTTCGCGCGCGAGCCGTGGATGTACCTCTTCTACGCGCAGGACGACTTCCAGCCCGAGGAGGGCGTCGACTACGACGCGCTGCCCTACGAGGGTCCGCTCGGCGAGAACGTGCTCGCGCGCTTCCGCGTGCAGGCCGACGGCACGCTCGACCTCGCCTCGCAGCAGGTGCTGCTGCGCACGCCGAGCGAGCGTCTCGGCGGCCACGAGGGCGGGCAGATCACGTTCCTGCCCGACAAGACGCTGGTCCTGTCGGTCGGCGACAACACCAATCCGTTCGGCGACGCGGAGGGCTACGCGCCGCTCGACAACCGTCCCGATCGCGACCGCTACGACGCGCGCCGCACCTCGCAGAACCCGTTCGACCTGCGCGGCAAGCTCTTGCGCTTGAACCGCGACGGCTCGATCCCGCCGGGCAACCTGTTCCCGCCCGACGGCTCGCAGGGACGCCCCGAGATCTACGTGATGGGCACGCGCAACCCGTTCCGCAGCGCCGCCGACCCGCGCACCGGGCGCCTCTACTTCGGCGACATCGGACCCGACGCCCCGGTCGAGGGGCCGCGCGGACCGCGCGGCTACGACGAGATCAACGTCGTCGACGGTCCCGGCAACTACGGCTGGCCGTTCTGCATCGGCCCGAACCTCCCCTACAACGCGTACGACTACCTCACCGGCGTCGCGGGCGAGCCGTACTCGTGCGACGGATTCGTTCCCGCGGCGCTCGCCTACGACTACGTGACCGTGAGCGAGCTCGCGCTCGGCAACGCGATCCCCGAGCCCGGACGGGTGACCGGCCGCTCGGCGATGGCGGGCGTGGTCGCGCGTCGTCCGCCGGGCAAGGCTCCGTACTTCCTGCCGCAGCGCTACGAGGGCGATCTGCTGATGACCGAGTGGACGCGCGATCTGATCGCCGCGGTGTCGGTCGATGCGAACGGCAAGCTCGAGCGCGTGCGCCGGGTCGCGCCGTTCATCCCGCTGCGCCGGCCGATCGACCTCGAGATCGCGCCCGACGGCGCGCTCATGATCCTCGAGTACGGCACCGGCTTCGGCGGCGACAACGAGGACGCGCAGCTCGTGCGCCTCGAGTACTCGGAGACGGGTGATCTGACGCCGGTCGCGCGCGCGACCGCGTCGCAGGTCGCGGGCGTCGCGCCGCTCACCGTGCGCTTCACGTCGGAGGGCTCACGCGCGCCCGGCGCGGGCGGCGTCATCCGCTCGTGGGAGTGGGACCTCGACGGCGACGGCGTCACCGACCACAGCGGACCCGAGCTCGAGCACACCTTCACCGAGAACGGGCTCCACTACGTGAGCCTCGTCGTCACCGACGGCAAGGGCCGCCGCAGCTTCCCGGACGTCGTCGAGATCGCGCTCGGCAACGAGCCGCCGACGGTGATCATCGAGGAGCCGAAGCCCGGCACGAAGGTGCGCGACGGCGAAACGGTCGTGCTGCGCGGACGCGCCGTCGACCGCGAGGACGGCGAGGTGCCGTGCGACCAGATGGTGTGGACCGTGTTCCTCGGCCACAACGCGCACGCCCACCCGAGCCAGGCGTTCCTGCGCTGCGAGGCGCGCTTCCAGGCGTCGATCCCCGCCGACCACGCGACCGCCGGCGAGCTCTTCCTGCTGGTCGAGCTGACCTACGAGGACAAGGGCGGGCCGAACGGCGAGCGCCCGCAGACGAGCTCGGCGCAGCTGCGTCTCGAGATCGAGCGCTGAGGCTGGGAGCGCGCCGACGGTGGCCGCGCAGCCGGGCCGTCCGCGTAGCTCGAGCCGGTTGTCAGCGACCAACGGGAGTGAGCGTCGCTTCGGCGGCGCTCACTCCTCGCGGGTCAGTCCGTCGAGGCGCTCCATGGTGTCGAGGAACTCCTCGACCATCTCCTGCACCACCGCGCGCGCCGGCTTGACCACGTTCATCTGCCCGACCACCTGGCCGACGAAGTAGGTCACGAGCTGACGCGCGCCGGAGTCGGGCTGATGCGCGACGCGGTGGATGCGGCGCTGCGCCTCCGACACCAGCATGCTCTGCAGCGGCATCGGCAGCGGCGACGGCGCATCGGGCTGCTCCCAGGCGTCGGTCCACGCGGTGCGCAGCATGCGCGCCGGCTTGCCGGTGAGCGAGCGTGAGCGGCGCGTGTCGGCCGAGGTCGCGGCGAGGAACTTCTCCTTGATCGCGGGCGTGGTCTCGGCCTCGTGGGTCGTCAACCATACCGAGCCGCACCAGACGCCCTCGGCGCCGAGCGCGAGCGCGGCCGCGACCTGGCGTCCCGTCGCGATGCCGCCCGCGGCGAGAACCGGGATCGGGGCGACCGCGTCGACCACCTGCGGCACCAGCACCATGGTGCCGATCTCGCCGGTGTGGCCGCCGCCCTCGGTGCCCTGCGCGATGATCAGGTCGGCGCCGGCGTCGCGGTGCTGGATCGCGTGCTTCAGCGCCCCGGCGAGCGCCGCGACCGGCACGCCCTCCTTGCGCGCGCGCTCGACCAACCACTCGGGCGGGCTACCGAGCGCGGACGCGATCAGACGCACGCCGTGCCGGAACGACACGTCGATCAGCGGCGCCATGCTCTTCGGGTCGATCGCGAGGCGACGCGGCGCGAGATCGCCGCTCGACTCTTCGGGCAGCGGCGGCACGCCGTAGCGCTCGAGCAGCTCGTCGATCCACTGCCGGTGCTCCTCGGGCAGCATCTCGCGGAGCCCGGCGGGGTCGAGGCCGCCCTCGGCGTCGCCGACGTACTTGCGCGGGATCAGCAGGTCGACGCCGAACGGCTTGCCGCCGGCGTGCTCGCGGATCCACGTCAGGTCGACGTCGAGCTGCCCGGGGGAGTGGGCCACCGCACCCAGCACGCCGAAGCCGCCGGCGGCGCTCACCGCCGCGACGACGTCGCGGCAGTGGGTGAAGGCGAAGATCGGAAACTCGATCCCGAACATCTCGGTGACACGCGTGCGCATGCGAACCCTCCGCCGCCACCATCGCAGAGCGCCGCGGCGCTCGCCAGACGTGGCGTAGCTCGCCTCGCCGGCCTCGCGCCGCTCGCCTGCGTTCCGCTCGCGCTGCGAGCGTGCTCCGAGCCCGTGCGGAGCGCGCGCGTCAAGCCAAGCCTGGAAGAACTACACGCCGCGCTTTGCACGCTGGAAGATGCACCGGCAAGTTCTACTCGCCGCACGCGCTCGGGTCACGTGCGAGCACGCAAACGTCAAGCAGCACTCCAGGGCATTTCGCTTGCTTCACTGGGGCCTTCGCAGCGCCCCGGGGGGAGGCAAGACCATGACGTTTCGTTTCGCGGTCGGCAGCCTGGGGGCGGTCCTGCGCGGACTTCTGGCGGGTGGCTTCGCGCTGCTGAGCGCGGCGTCTGCGAGCGCGCAGCCGTCGAGCGACTGGCGCGACTACACCGCGCTCGCGCGCACCGACCTCAACATCGGCTCGAACATCGAGCTCGTCGGCAACTTCGGTGTGATCGAAGCGGGCGGCGAGCTGAGCGTCGGCATCCGCACGACGCTGCGCGGGCCGGACGTCTTCGCGGACGACAGCTTCGTCGCGAGCGACCGCTTGATGCTGGGCGCGCTCGCGTCGGTGAACGACGTGTTCGCGAACACCGTGCGCGCGCGGCCGGGCTCGGTGATCCGCGGCACGCAGAGCGGGCTCGCGCTGCCGCTGCTGGTGCTGCCGCCGCTGCCGCCGGGCGTCTTCGACCCGTGCACGGCGAGCGCGGCGAACGTCGTCGTGCCGGCGGGCGCGACCGTCTCGCTCGCGCCGGGCTGCTACCGCGAGCTGCGGGTCGCGTCCGGCGGCCGGCTCGAGCTTCAGCCGGGGACGTTCCAGTTCCTCGCCTGGCGTCTCGCGCAGCAGGTCGAGGTGGTGAGCGTCGGCGGCACGGCGATCGTCGAGATCGCCGACACGCTGCGCACGCAGGCGGAAGCGTCGATCGAGGCGTCGAGCGGCGATCCGGCGGATCTGCAGATCTTCGTCGGCGGGCGTCAGGTGACGATCGGCCGCTTCAGCTCGCTCGTCGCGCAGATCTTTGCGCCCGAGGCGAACGTGCAGTTGATCCGCGGCACCGCGGCCATCGGTGGCCTCGGCGGTACCCTGGTGGGACGGCTGATCCGCATCGCGGGCGAGCACGCGATCCGTCCGACGCCGACGCCCTTCGTGCCGACGCCGACGCCCACCGTCGCGCCGCCGGTCACGCCGACCCCGACGCCGTCACCGACACCGACCCCGACGCCAACCCCGACGCCCACTCCGACACCCACGCCCACGCCGACGCCGACCCCGACTCCCACGCCGACGCCGTCGCCAACTCCGACGGTGGCGCCGCCGCCGACGCCGACCATCCCGCCGTGCCCGGAGGATCCGACGCACCCGCCGACGCTGGTGGTGAGCACGACCTTCGCGGGACCGAACGTCTTCACGACGCTGCAAAACGCGGTCGACGCGGCGCAGGACGGCGACGTGATCGGCGTCTTCGCGAACACCGTCGAGAACGTCGTGATCGAGCGCGACGTGGCGATCGAGATCCGGCAGTGCACGGTCGCGCGCGTCACCGCGGCGGATGACGCGCAGCCGGTGATCGAGCTGCGCGGCAGCGTCCCGGCGCTGATCGTCGGCCTCGACACGGTCGGCGGCACGGTCGGCTTCCTCGTCGGCGGCAGCGGTCACGAGCTGCGCGGCGTGCGCGCGACCGGCGCGAGCCAGTACGGCGTGCAGGTCACCGGCTCGGGACATGACGTCTCGATGAACCGCGTGCGCGAGAACGGCGTCGCGGGCCTGCTGCTCTCGGGCACCGGCAACGCGGTCGGCGGCGGCTCGCTCGAGGCGAACCCGATCGGCGTCGTCGTCGACGGCACGTCGAACGCGCTCGAGGGCATCACCGCGCGCGACAACGCCGGCGACGGCGTGCGCGTCGACGGGAGCGGCAACGAGCTTCGGAACCTGCGCTTGCTCGAGAACGGCGGCAGCGGCGTCGCGCTGCACGGCGACGGCAACTCGCTCGAGGACAGCCAGGGCGAGCGCAACGGCGGCGCCGGCGTGCTGGTCACGGGCGACGCCAACCTGGTGCGCGACAACGACTTCGAGGACAGTGGTGGCTGCGAGTTCGACGTCGGCGGCTCGGGCACCAACGACGACGGCGGCGAGAACAGCGCCAACGGCAACGACTTCACGAACATCGAAGCCGGCGGCTGCTTCGAATAGCGCGGAGGGGTCAGCGCGGGCCGCGCTCCGTCAGGTGAGAAATCGCCTGCGGAGCGCGGCCCGCCGACGGGGCGTCGGTTTTGATCTTGACGGCGCGCCCCGTCGGCGGGTGAGCGCGAGCGTTGCGCGGGAGGCGTCGCTCAGTAGCGGTCGATCACGATCACGCCGACGTTCGCGAAGCGGTCCATCGACTCGAGCACGCTGCTCGTCTCCTCGAGCGGGATCGTGCGGCTGACGAGCTTGCCCGGCGCGAGCTTGCCGCTCTCGACCATCTGCAGCATCGCGCCGAAGCGCGGCGCCTGCATGCCGAGCGAGCCGCAGATCGTCACCTCCTTCAGCACGATGATGTCGATCGGCAGTGCGATCTCGCCCTTCTCGGCCGACGAGGTGAGGCCGATCTGCAGGTGGCGTCCGCGCTTGCGGAGACACAGCACCGAGTTGCGGCAGGTCGCGGCGACGCCGAGGGCATCCACCGACACGTGCGCGCCGCCCTTGGTCATCTCGACGATCGCGCCGACGGGATCGCCCTTGGCCGCGTTCACCGTCGCCACCGCGCCGAGGTTCTTCGCGAGGTCGAGCTTCTCGTCGTCGATGTCGACCGCGATCACGTTGGCGCCGAGCGCCGACGCGATCTGCACCGCCGAGAGCCCGATGCCGCCGCAGCCGTGCACCGCGACCCACTCGCCGGCCGACACCTTCGCGCGGTCGACGATGCCGTGGAACGACGTCATGTAGCGGCAGCCCATGCTCGCCGCTTCGACGAAGCCGATCGACTCCGGCAGCGGCACCAGGTTCACGTCGGCGTAGGGGATCGCGACGTAGCGGCCGAAGCCGCCCCAGTACGCGAAGCCCGGCGTGAGGAAGGTGTCGCAGATGTTCTGATGCCCGCTGCGGCACCACTCGCAGGTGCCGTCGCCCTGGCTGAAGGGGACGAGCACGCGGTCGCCCTTGCGCCAGCGCGTCACGCCGGGGCCGACCTCCTCGATCACGCCGCAGAACTCGTGACCGCCGACGTGCGGTAGCGGCACGGCGATTCCGACCCACGTCCAGTCGCCCGTCCACAGGTGCCAGTCGCTGCGACACACGCCGTTGGCTTCGACGCGCACGACGACCCCGCCCTCGGCCGGCTTCGGGTCGGGCACGTCGCGCACGACGAGCGGCTCACGGACGGCCTCCATCACGGCTGCTTTCATGCTGCTCCTCCGCTGCGGGCGAGTCGGATCGTGCTCGCCCGTTCGAGATCGCGTGGTTGGGATGCCGTTCGTCTTGTCTTGACGAACACTCGAGCAGTGCTCCGAACCGCGTGACGCCGGGAGGCGCTGGGAGGAGGATGGTGGGTGTCAGTGCCGTGGGGTCTGAGCTGCTGCGGGCGCTCCCGGGTCCCGCGAAGTACGGTGCGCCGCGAATATCAGGGACCCCGGGGAGCACTCAAGGACGCCGTCGATGACGCCCGGGAGGAGTTCGTGGGAGCGCCACGCATATTGGTTGCGTGGGGCGCGGGCGGAAGGTGCGGTCGCGCTACGGCCGTGCGCGACGACGTTTGCGCGCCGCGTCGTCCTCCTTAGCGCGCCGACGGGCTCGTGCTCTTCTGCAGCGACATCCGGACCGTCACCTCGTCGCCCTCATCGAGGTGCTCGAGCGCGGTCGGCGGGAAGAGAATCTTGACGTCCTTGCCCTTGACGTCGATCGACACCGTCCCCGCCTGCTTGTCGATCGACTGCACGCGGCCGGTGACCTGGTGCTCGCCGAGATCGCCGTCGGTCGGGTCCTTCGAGCCCGGCACGAGGTGCGCGTCGCCGGGGTCGGGAATCGACGGCGTGTCGCGGAGCGACGCGTCGTTGCCCGGCAGCTCACCCGGCAGGGCGCCCGTCTGTCCCACCGCCGGAGCCGCCTGGAGGAGGATCACGGCCGCGATCGCCAGCAACGTCTTCCCGTTCATCATGCTCGACTCCTGACGCTGGCGACGGTGCAGCAGGCATGCCACGCGGTCGGCCACGTCCCGCCTACGTCTGGCCTGGCGGTGGGCGGCTTCTCGACCGGCGTCTTGTAGGAAGTGCCGGTCGCCCTCCTTGCGCGTCGCGCCGGCTCTCGAGCAAGCGTCCGACTGGGGCTCGGCGAGCCTCCGAACCGCCGCATGGCGGCTGACATGCGGCTTGCTTCGGGGCTCGCACGGCAGAGGGATCTTGCAGGTTTGCAAGCAGGTACCGTCCCCGTGGTCAGCGAAAAAGCCTCGTAAAATCGAGGACTCGCGGCCCACATAGTGGCACTCCGATTGCCCTGTGCGCGGATCGCCGGCCCGAGGGACGTGGGTCGGCCGGAAGCCACCTCGGGTGAGTTCTCGCCCGCCGCTCTCCGCCTCGCAACGTTCCGCTGCGCCGCTCGAGCCACAGACGAGGCCGGCCAACCGACAGGCGCACGGTTGACCGGCGAGCCCAAGAGAGGATCCGCCCGATGACAGCTGGCACCACCCGCCACGACACGCCCGCCGCGTACGCCCGGGGCCGGGGGCGCACGCGCCGCACCGTCGCGGCCGCGCTGCTCGCCACGCTCTGCGGCGCGACCGCCGCGAGCGCAACGCCGCCGAGCGAGTGGACTGCGTACACCGCGCTCGCGACTAAGCGCCTCGACATCGGCTCGAACATCGAGGTCAGCGGCAACTACGGCGTGATCTTGCCGGGCGGCCGTCTGACGCTGGGCACGAACACGTTCCACAGCCCGACGCAGGCGGGCGGCGCGCTGGTCGCGGACTCGATGGAGTTCACCACCGGCGCCTCGGCGAACGACGTCTACGTCAACTCGCTGAAGCTGAACGGGACCTCGAACGTGCGCGGCACGACGACTACGCCGTTCCCCTTCCCGCTCACGGTCAACGCGCCGACACTGCCGGCCGACACCTCGAACCCCTGCGTCAACGGTGCGCAGAACGTCACCGTGACCAAGGCGCAGTCGCCGCGGACGCTGCCGGCCGGCTGCTACCGCGACGTCGCCGTCGACGGCGGCGCCACGCTCGAGCTCACGGGCGGCAACTACATCTTCCGTCGCCTGCGCGTCGAGCCCGACGCGCAGGCGGTCGCGACCGCGCCGACGACGATCAACGTCGCCCAGCAGGTGATCACGCAGCTCCGCAGCTCGCTCTACCCGCAGAGCGGCGCGCCGGAGCACCTCGAGCTGTACGTCGCCGGCACCAACAACCAGGTCGGCAACGAGGCCTTGTTCATCGGCCGCTTCATCGCGCCGAACGATCCGCGTCTCGAGTTCGGCGTCCGGGCGCTGTTCGTCGGCAATGCCTACGCCGAGGGCATCAACATCTTCGGCGTCCACCTGCCGCGCACGCCGACCCCGACCCCGCCGCCCACGCCGACGCCGACGTCGCCGTTCATTCCGCCGACGCCGACGCCCACCCCGACGCCGACGCAGACTCCGCCCCCGACTCCGCCGCCGACGGTGACCCCGTCGCCGACGCCGACGCCGGTGGGTCCGACGCCGACTCCGACCCCGCCGCCGACGCCGACGGTGACGTTCACGCCGTTCGTCCCGCCGACGGCGACCCCGACGCCGGGGTGCCTGTCGCCGTTCAGCCCGGGCAACTGCGGCTGAGGTCTTCCGTGTGCGGCGCCGGTGAGCAAGCTCCTTCGCTCACCGGCGCCGCCGCATTTGGAGCCCGCGATCAGCGACGCGGCAGCGGCTGCGCGAAGCAGCGGCGCTGGCGCGCGCACCACGAGCGCGCCTGCGTCTCGGCGATCTCGACGAGGTTGCCCATCGCGAGGTTGACGTCGACCAGGTGCAGGCCCCACTCGGGCGTCAGGTCGGCGCCGGTGATGTCGTCGATGCGCGGGTCGCTCGGGTCACCGTTCACGAAGACGCTCAAGTAGTGGAAGCCGTCGTGCTCGGCGCACTCGGCCTCGAACAGGCCGGGCGTCGTGACGAAGGGCGTCTCGATCTCGACGCCGAGCGACGGATCGAGCCAGTCGACGCGCGGCGGCGGGGGAAGGATCGGCAACGACTGCGCGGTGGTCGGCAGGTAGGCTTCGAGGACGCCGCGACCGCCGGCGAGCGACGCCGGGTTGGTGCACGCCGCCTGGAGACCCGGCTCGCGTGAGCCGCCGAACAGGCTGTTCTCGGGCGGCGGCGCGGTCGAGCGGAAGGTGACGTAGCTGATCGCGCAGCCGGTCTGCGTCGCGCGACGGCAGAGCGGCACGCGCTGGAAGTCTCCGCCGACGTCGCGTCCGACCGGCACCTGCAGGCTCGTGCCGAGCAGCATCGCCGACACCAGGCGCTCGCGCAGCACCGGGTTCTGGTCGATCTCGTCGCGCACCAGCGCGGTCAGGTGTCCGGCGCCCTGCGAGTGGCCGATCAGGATGAAGCCGCGCCCGTGGTTGTCGTTCGCGATGTAGTGCTTGAAGGCGTCGACGACGTCGCCGTAGGCGAGGGCGCGGTCGCTCGGGATGTCCTGTCCGCTCATCCGCCCGACCAGCGCCGTCAGCGTGATCTGGCGGTAGACCGGCGCGAACACGCGGCACACCGATCCCAGACGCGCGGCCTGCTGGCGGACGACGAACAGCTCCTCGTCCTCGTCGGGCACGAGGTCGCTGTTGCCGGTCTCGTCGAGCGAGATCGTCGGATAGACGTAGAAGCAGTCGATTTTTGGCTTGCGCGCCGGACGCCAGCGTTCGAGGCGCGTCGCGCCGTTCGCGCGGACGACGGTCGTGTCGAGCTCGTGGTCGCAGACGTCGTCCTTGTCGGGACGGCAGAGCCAGTTGTCGGGGTCCGCGTAGATCTCGCTGACGTAGCCCGGGTAGGGCGACACCGCGTCGGGCGGCTCGAGGTCGCGCGCGAGCGCGGCGCGGGCGTCGGCCGCGTGCAGCGTCGCGACGAGCGCAGCGAGGGTGAGAACGGCAACGGTCGCGTGACGGTGCTTCATTGCGCGACCATAGGGCCGGTGCGATTCTCGCGGCAAGGGCGTTTGCCCCGCTGCGGCGGTCGGGCGCCTGCGTGGGCGTGGTCCTGCGCGTGAGCCAGAGCGCGAACCGCTTCACCTCACGGCCCCGTCACCGACGCGCCGTTCGATTCTCGCGCGCAGCTCGGCCGGCGCGCCGTCCGTGGCGGCCTACCGTGCGCGGCGCGATCTCGTCCGCTCAGCGCGCGATCGCGACCGCGTGGTACGTCGTGACCGTCGGATCGTCCGGCACCGTCGCCTGGAAGGTCGCGGTGCCGCCGTTGGCGCCGATGGTCTGCTCGAGCGGCGGCGTGTCGACGCTGCGCACCAGGCGTCCGGTCTGGTCGAGCGAGTCGACGCGGATCCGCAGCTGACTCACCGGGCGGTCGCCGTGGTTGACGATCGTCCCGACGACGTTGACCTGACCGCTCGCCGCCCCCGGCTGCTCGTGCAGCCCGTAGATCGAGATGTCGGTCATGCGGGGCTCGGGGACGGGCTGCTGCACGACGGTCCGCGAGGTCCGGACCACCTGGCTCTCTCGCGAGCCGCCGCACGCGACGCCGAGGACGGCCACCGAGGCCACGAGGAGCATGGGCACGATTCGTTGTGTTCTCATGCGGCGATCCTATCGGGGTCCGGTTCGGCCAAGAAGACGACCCCCGGAAGATGTCCGCGGAGGACCGGCGGCGCCCGCGTCAGCCCAAATCACCGCCACACGCCGTCGGTCGCGGGGCGGGTCCACGGCCGCCTGCCCCCGCCGCCGGCGCGGCCGTGGCGGTCCAAGGAGCTACTCTCGAAAGCGCCGCCGGCGCGCGGATTTAGGGAACGAGCGGCGCTCGGACTCCGATCCACGCATCGCGCCTTCCACCCACGCATCTCCCCGGGGCGGGTGATGACGCGACGAGTCAGGGTCTCGCGCGTCGACCGGCCCCAGCCAGCTCTTTGCGCCCGAGTTTCACTTTTCGAGACGGTTGTTGCTTTCGATCGAGCATTTCACTTGCTGTGCGTGCATACTCGCGCCCTCGCGAGGACGCTGCGCAAGCAACCGAAGCTCGGCACCGCACACTTGATCAGGAGGCGACCCCGCTCCGTGACCACCGGACCTTGTACCCGAGACACCTGCCGCGCCACCCGGCGCGTCCCGCTCGTGGTTTCCCTTCCGGCCTGGGCACGGCGGCCACGCCCCACGCCACCCGCGCGTACGCGCGCGCTCGTTCCGACCTGCACCAAGCGATCTTTGGCTTGACGGCCCCACGCCAGCTGGAGGGGAAAAGAATGGATCACCACCGGAGAACACGCTTGCTTCCGTTCGCGGCCGCGATGATGGCCACCCTGCTCGTCGCGAGCGTCGCGTCGGCGCAGGTGTCGGTCAACGACCGGCGCTGCATCGAGGAGATCAACAACAGCTCGCGCAAGGTTCTGGCGAAGCAGAACCAGGCGCTGCTCAAGTGCCTCCGCGCCGAGGTGCGAGGCAAGCTCGCCGTGCCGATCACGCAGTGCGCGGCATCCGAGGCGAACGTCATCAAGACGATGAGCAAGGCGGTCTCGGACGCGAACAAGCGCTGCGGCGGTGCGCCCCCCTCCTTCGGTCCGCCGAGCCTGACCCAGCCGCCGATCCTCGCGGTGGCGACCGGCGACGCGCTGCTGTCGGACCTCTTCGGCGCGAACGTCGAGGGCTCGCTGTCGCAGGACACGCCGGTCAAGCGGTGTCAGGAGAACATCCTGAAGGCCGTGCAGAGGTGTGAGGAGGCACGCCTCAAGGAGTTCCTGCGCTGTAAGAAGGCGGCGATGAAGAACGGCACGGTGGTCGACGAGGAGACGCTCCGTGACGTCTGCCTCGGGACCGACGGCGAGCAGCCCGATCCGAAGGGCCGCGTCGCGCGTGCCTGCCAGGCCAACATCGACAAGGCCATCAACAAGTGCGTCACCTCCGGCGTGTTGCTGCAGAACGCCTTCCCGGCGTGCGGTGAGCCGTCGAGCGCCGGTCTCTCCGCCTGCCTCGGCGAGCGCATGCGCTGCCGCGCGTGTGACCTGCTGAACGGCGTCGACGGCATCGACAAGGACTGCGACGTCTTCGACGACGGCGACGACTCCAACCAGAGCTGCAACGAGCCGACGACCTGCGGCGACATGCTGGTCGACGGCCAGGAGAACTGTGAGGACGGCAACGACGTCGGGGGCGACGGCTGCAGCTCGGCCTGCCAGATCGAGGCCGGCTGGAACTGCTCCGGCCATCCGGCGGTCTGCACCGAGATCTGCGGCGACGGCCTCGTGGTCGGCAGCGAGCAGTGCGACGACGGCGGCAACGCCAACGGCGACGGCTGCGACGCGTCCTGCAACGTCGAGCCGGGCTACTCCTGCACGGGCTCGCCGAGCGCCTGCAACGAGATCTGCGGCGACGGCATGATCGTCGGCGCCGAGCAGTGCGACGACGGTAACACGATGTCGAACGACGGCTGCAGCAGCCAGTGCGGCATCGAGCCCGGCTACGCCTGCGACGGCGCGCCGAGCATGTGCATTCCGTTCGACGTGGTGATCACCTCGCCGACCCACGGCTCGTTCACCACGGCAGCCTCGGTCACCGTGAACGGCGTCGTCCAGCACCTCTCGCCGGCGCTCGCCGCGGTGACGGTGAACGGCACCCCGGTGACGGTGAACGGGGACGGCACGTTCTCGACGACGGTGCCGCTCAACGCCACCACGATCCTGAACCCGATCCGTGCGACGGTGACCGACGTGGTCCACGGCGGCTTCGCGCACGACCGCGTCGTGGTGCACCGCGGCATGTCGATCGCCGACGGCGCGTTCTCGCCGCAGAGCGTGGCGCTGCGCCTGAACGACACCGGTCTCGACAAGATCGAGCCGCTGGTCGCCGACCTCGCGGGCGAGGGCCTCGACCTGGCGACGCTCGTGCCGGTCGGGACGGTGCTGATCAACAATCAGTGCTTCGTCGACTCGATCTTCGGCTGTCTGGGTCGCGCCACGGTGCGCATCGCGTCGCCGCCGCCGGCCTTCCAGAGCTTCTCGCTCCAGACGGACTCGATGGTGAACTTCGTCGCGGGCGACATCTCCATCAACAGCATCCGGGTCGACATCAGCCTGGAGGGCAGCGGCGTGGTTCCGACCTGCGGCATCCGGCTGACCGCCAACCAGGCGTTCTTCCTGGGTGACTACACCCTGAGCCCGGATCCGGTGGAGCCGTCGAACATCGACGTCAACCAGCTCGGTGCGATCGACGTCAGCTTCGCCGGGTTCCAGCGGACCTTCACGTCGGGCATCTGCGATGCGCCGATCATCGGCGACATCATCCAGGCGTTCATGCCCAACATCGAGCAGCTGACGATCAACGCGATGCGTGACTTCCTGAACGATCCGGACGGCGCCGGTCCGCTCGACGGCCCGATCGCCGACGCGATCGAGACGGCGCTCGCCGGCATCTCGATCACGGGTCCGATCGGTGAGGGCCTCGGCGTGCTCCTCGAGACGCCGCTGCACGCGGTGGACGAGGACAACGTCGGCATCACCCTCAACTCGAACTCGCGCATCACGTCGCAGATCGGCACGGATCCCGGGCAGTGCCAGCCGCCGCTCGGTGCGCCGAACCTGACCGCGTCGCTGGCCTTCAACGAGGTCTTCCCGACGTTCGGCCAGAACGCGCCGGTGAGCGGCCAGTCCTACGACGCCGCGATCGCGATCTCGGCCGAGGGCTTCAACCAGCTGCTGAAGGCTCAGACCGAGTGCGGCCTGCTGGTGACCACCATCACCGAGCTCGACCTCGGCACCGGGCCGCTGCCGCTCAACGCCGCGATCCTGTCGCTGCTGATGCCGCAGTTCGCGGTGTTCCCGCCGGCGACGCCGTTCCGGCTCGACATCCGTCCGACCCTCGCGCCGATCGTCACCGGTCAGCCGGGTCCGAACGGCGAGCTCACCGAGCTGCGCGTCGGGCAGGTGCTGGCCGACATCGTGCGCGACGACGGCAGCGAGCAGGTCGCTCTGACCGCGGCGTTCGACGTCCGCCTCGGCATGAACCTCGAGGGGCAGTCGGGTGCGCTCGGCGTCGTGCTGTCGCCGCCGGCGCCGGGTGATCTGACGATCGCGATCATCCACAACCCGCTCAACGTCAACGAGGCCTCGCTCGAGAACGACGTGCTCCCGCCGCTCGTCGGGACCCTGATCCCGGATCTGGCGTCGTCGCTCTCCAGCTTCCCGCTGCCGACGTTCTTCGGCCTGCAGCTGCAGCCGGTCGAGGTGTCGCGCACCGGGATGTTCATGGGGATGTACGCGAGGATGGTCGCGGCTCCGTAAGGAGCGCAAAGCTCCGCGCGCCCGCGGGAGAGGAGCTCCCGCGGGCGCGCGGTCTCACTGCACCATACCCCACGAAACACCTCGTCCGGGCCGTGCCGGGGAGCAGGATCTCCCCGGCATGGACGCCCACCCCGCGGGCCGACCCCGCGGCCAGCGATCCCCAACCCGCAGCTCGCGCCGCTCACCCAAGCGACGCTCGAGCGCGATCCCTCGACGCGGCGCTTGTGCGCCGCGCACCGAGCGGCGAGGATGCTCCGCCATGCGAATCGACGCGGTGCTCTTCGACTTCGGCGGCGTGTTCATGGACTCGCCGTTCGAAGCAGTCCGCAACTTCGGCGAGCGCTGCGGCGTCGGCGCGGACCGCATCCTCGAGCTGGTATTCGGCCGGTACGACGACGACACCGACCACCCGTGGCACCGGCTCGAGCGCGGTGAGATCACGCTCGAAGCCGCGCGCCAGGCGATCCTCGAGCTCGCCGCTCCGCACCGCGTCGACCTGTTCGAGGCGCTCGGCTCGATGGCGCGCGCCGCGGTGCGCGACGAGATGGTCGAGATCGCGCGCTTCGCTCGCGCGAGCGGCCGGCGCACGGCGGTGGTGACCAACAACGTGCGCGAGTTCGGCCACGCCTGGCGCGCGATGCTGCCGGTCGACGAGCTCTTCGACGCCGTCGTCGACTCGCACGAGATCGGCATGCGCAAGCCCAATCCGCGGGTCTTCGCCTACGCGCTTGAGCGCCTCGGCAACGTGCCGTGCGCGAACGCCGTCTTCCTCGACGACTTCGAGGGCAACGTCGAGGCCGCGCGACGCGCGGGCCTGCACGGCATCGTCGTCGGCCCCGACTGGCGCCGAGCGGTCAGCGAGCTGCGCGCGCTGCTCGAGGCGGAGTCGCGCCGCTAGCTCGGAAAGGCGACGCGCCGCTCGCTCGCCGCCGACGTCGGCGCGCGCGCCGTCTGGCTCTCTGGCTCGCGCGCTGGCTCAGCTCGCCGCCGACGTCCCGTCGACCCAGTTGCCGTGGAAGCCGTACGGCACGCGGTGCGGCAGCCGCACCCGCGCCACCGGCTCGCCGGTGAAGTCGCGCGCGTCGAGCAGGAGGAGCTCGCTCGCGTTCCGCTCGCGGTCGTAGGCGAGGTACATCACCCAGCCGTCGTCCTCCTCGGCGTCGGGACGGCGCGGGATGAAGATCGGCTCGCCGCAGCCGTTGCCCGCACCGTGCGGACGCAGCTCCACGCGGCCGCCGCGCTCGAGGTCGATCTTCGCGACCGCGGTGAACTCCGGCAGCAACGACGTGTTGCCCTCCGGGCCGGTCGCCGCGAAGTAGCCGAAGCGGTGCTTGCGTCCGACCAGGCGCTCGTCGACGCGCGGGAACTCGCCCTCGTGGTCGTCGAGCGGCTCCGAGCGCACGGTGCCGGCCGTCGGATCGAGCCGGAAGCGGTGCAGGCGGGCGACCTGCGAGTCGCGCCACTGCGGATCGCGCGCGGCCTGCGGGCTCAAGAAGAGGAGCTGCTCGTAGCGGTGGACGTCGAGCACCACCTGATCGCCGTCGTCGTAGGCGTTCAGCGGGTGGAAGACGTAGCAGGGATCCGTCTCGAGCCAGCGCACGTCCTCGCTGCGTCCGCGCCGCGGCATGACGCCGATGCGCGTGCCGCGCTCGGGCTGCCAGGAGAACGGCGAGCCGTGCTGCGCGATCTTCTCGAGGTCGAAGACGATCGGGCAGAGCAGGAAGACGGTGTGGCGCTCGGTGACCGCGAAGTCGTGGATCATCGAGGGCCACGCGAGATCGATCGGCTCCGCGTGCACGAGCGCGCCGTCGCGATCGACGACGTAGTACTGGAGGTAGGGCGGGAAGGGCGAGTAGCCGAAGAAGAGCATCTCGCCCGTCACCGGATCGAGCTTCGGGTGCGCGGTCATCGGTCCCGAGAGCCGGCCGGCGAAGTCGTAGAGTCCCAGCGTCTCGAGCGTGCGAGCGTCGAGCTCCGTCGGCAGCGAGCTCTCGACCAGCGCGAGCAGCCGGCGGGCGTGAAAGACGATGTTGGTGTTCGCCGTGACCTTGAACTTCAGCGACTCGCCCTTGCCGAGCTCGAGCAGGCCGGGGTAGAGCGCACGTCCGGCCGCGCGCTCCTCCTTCAATCCTTCGCTTGCCACCCAGCGGTTGCGGTAGTGTGCGCGGCCGTCCTCGATGCGGATCGCGTGCACCATCCCGTCGCCGTCGAACCAGTGGTAGCGCCCGAGCGGCTCGTACGCGGGGTTGGGGCCGTTGCGGTAGTACGTGCCGACGAGCTCGCGCGGCAGCTCGCCGATCACCTCCAGGTCGGGGGCGTCGCCCTCCATGCGCCACGGCGCGAAGTTGCCCTGCAGGAACGGGTTGACCTCCGACTCACGCTGCCTTGCCATGCTCGCGTCCTTTGCTCTTTCGTGCGGCGTCCCGCCGAGGAAGCAGGATACGGGATCCGCCAGCTGGTGCGAGAGGCGCTGAGCCGGCGATCTCGTCTTGCTGGCGGTGGAGCGGTCGGGCTACTCGAGAGCGATGCGCCCCGAGGTTGGCCACGCGCGCGGTGAACGCCTCGCACGACCGCTGCTGCGCGTGGCGGTCGCCCTGCTCGTGGCGTCGCTCGCGCTCGCGGCGTGCGGGCCGAGCAGCGGCGGCGAAGCGTCGCGAGCCAGCTGCGACCCCGCGCAGACGGCGGCGATCGCGGCGGCGTTCGCGGACGAAACCGTGCCGTACGAGGTCGGCGCGGTCGCGATGGTCAAGGACGCGTGCGGGAAGCGCTACTTCACGCGCGGCGCCTCGACCGACGTGCCGGAGGACGCGCTGCACCTCGTCGGCAGCGTGACCAAGACCTACATCGCGTCGCTCGTCCTGCTGCTCGTCGAGGACGGCAGCCTGTCGCTCTCCGATCCCGTGACGCGCTGGATCCCGGACGTCCCCGGCGGCGACGCGGTGCAGGTCGAGCATCTGCTCAACCACACGAGCGGCATCTTCAACTACACGAGCGACGAGACCTACCTGCTCGACACCCTGAGCCGTCGCGTCTACACGCCGCGCGAGCTGCTCGACATCGCCTTCAGCCGACCGCCGTCCTTCGTCGCCGGCGAGCCGGGGAAGTGGGAGTACTCGAACACCAACTACGTGATCCTCGGAATGATCGTCGAGGGCGTCACCGGAAGGCCAGTCGCGCAGGTGCTGCGCGAGCGCATCCTCGAGCCGATCGGCGCCAGCGCGACGTTCTTCGACGGCGAGGAGCCGCTCGTCGGCGACGTCGCGTACGGCGAGTCGTTTCTCGGCACGAACGGCGCGACGTTCCTCCACCCGAGCGCGTCGTGGTGCGCGGGCAACATGGTCTCGACGATCGGCGACCTGGTCGACTGGACCGAGATGCGCGGCAGCGGCTCGTTCCACTCGGCCGCCATGCAGGCCGTGCTCACCGATGGCGTGCCCACGCCGCCGTCGCCGGAGACGCCGTGGCGTTCGCAGTTCACCTACGGCGCGGCGCTCGTGATGGTCGACGAGGAAGCGCTCGACGGCAACGGTCCGGCGCTCGGCCACGGCGGCGACACCGTCGGCTACCACACGCTCGCGTACTACTTCCCGGAGACGCAGGTGACGATCGCGGTGATCGTCGACAGCGACAAGGGGCCCGGACAAGGCTACCCGTTCGGCCCGACCTACCTCGGCGACCTCTACCAGGCCGTGGTGGACGCCTACTTCGGCATGCAGCGTCGTTAGCGAGATCGCTTCGTCCGAAGCGCTGCAGCAGATCCCCAAGCGTCTGGGATCGTTCGCAGACGGCTCTTTCAAAAGCTGCGAATGGCCGATATCGATAGGGAAGGGGCGTCACCGAGGTGAAGCGCGGCACTCTGAAGCATCAGCGCGTCGACGATCGCGCGGCGAAGCGGCGAGCGACGCAACGTCCGTCGCGCGTCCAGCGCGGCCGCACGACGCTGCTGACCAAGCTCGGCACTGCGACCGGCATCACGCGGTGGTCGCCAGCCTACCCGTGGGACGGTCGGCAGATCGGCACGGGTCTCGTCGACACCTCGCAGCTCGCGTGCGAGTGCGGCGAGTGCCCCGGATGCCAGAGCCGCGTCGGGTGATCGTCCCGCGCGCGACGACCTAGCGGCGCAACGATGGCGCCTCGCTCGCCCAGGCCGAAGTCGATCGGATCGCGGCGGGGACGAGCGGCTCGTCCATCGAAGCTCGCGAAGCTCGGGAAGCGCGGCCGGTGCTTGACGGGCGCGCTGATCGCGACGGGCGCCGTCGCTTTCGCTGTCGCCGCGACGCCGACGCCGAGCGACACCGCGAGCCGCCTGACGGCTGCGGCGCAGAGCTTCCTCGCGAGCCTCGACGCCGGACAGCGCAAGGACGTCGAGTACGACTTCGACGACAGCGAGCGCTTCGACCTGCGTCTCGCACCGATCGGCCTCGACGGCATCGCGCTCAGCGACCTCGACGCCGAGCAGCGCGCCCGCGCGCGCGACCTGCGTGCGGCCGCGCTCAGCGAGCAGGGCCTGCGCAAGGTCGAGCTCATCATGAGCCTCGAGAACGAGGTTCGTCAGCTCGAGGGCGAGCGGCTGATCGGGCTCTTCACGCGCTTCATCCGCGATCCCGAGCGCTACTTCACGACCATCTACGGCGAGCCGTCGACGAGCGAGCCGTGGGGCTTCCGCTTCGACGGCCACCACGTGTCGCTCAACTTCACGGTCGTCCCGGGTGCGCCGCCCGCGTCGACGCCGCTCTTCCTCGGCGCGCAGCCGCGCCAGGTGCGGCAAGGCTGGGAGCGCGCGGGTCTGCGCGTGCTCGCCGCGGAGGAGGATCTCGCGCGCGAGCTCTACCTCTCGTTCGACGAGGCGCAGCGCGCCCGCGCGACGCTGCCCTACGAGAGCGATCGCGAGCTCTTCCTCGGCGACGTGCGCTTCATCGACCTCTCCGAGCCGCCGAAGGGCTTGCCGCGCAGCGAGATGAACGACGAGCAGAAGCGCCTCCTCGACGCCTTGCTCGACGTCTACATCGACAACTTCCCGGCCGACGTCGCGGCGGCGCGCCGCGCCGAGATCGACCCCGCCGGGCGCGACGCGATCCACTTCGCCTGGGCGGGCAGCACCGAGCCTGGCCGTGGCTGCTACTACCGCTTGCAGGGCCCGACGCTGCTCCTCGAGTTCGACGACACCGTGCCCGGCAACGATCACATCCACACGCTGTGGCGCGATCCGCGGCGCGACTTCGGCCGCGACCTGCTCGCCGAGCACCGTGCCCGCGCGCACTGAGCGCGCCGTCGGGAGGATCGAGGTCACCGAGCGCCTCGCGCTGCGCGCGAACGACGAGGCGTGGGACGCGTTCTCCTTGCGTCGGACCGCCGTCGTGCGCTTTGCTCGCACCCGGAGGGATCTCGATGATCGGTTACGTCACCATCGGCACCAACGACCTCGAGCGCGCGTGCAAGTTCTACGACGCGCTGCTCGGCGAGATCGGCGTCAAGCAACTCATGGGGCTCGATCGCATCAAGTTCTACGGGCGGAACATGGGCGAATCGATGCTCGCCGTCTGCACGCCGTACGACGGCAAGCCGCAGAGTCCGGGCAACGGCAACATGGTCGCGATCCCGGCGGGCTCGCGCGAGAACGTCGACCGTCTCTACGCCAAGGCGAGAGAGCTCGGCGCGACCGACGAAGGCGCTCCGGGCGAGCGCATGCCGGTGTTCTACGCGGGGTACGTCCGCGACCTCGACGGCAACAAGCTCTGCTTCTACGAGATGAAGCTCGGCTGATTCGGCCGATTCACGTTCAGGCCGTGTGGGCGCGGCGACCCGACGCCGCGCTCACACCCGCACCTCACACCAACCCATGCGCGACCATCGCGCGCGCGACCTTCAGGAAGCCCGCGATGTTGGCGCCCACCACGTAGTTGCCGGGGAAGCCGAACTCCTCGGCGGTCTCGTAGGTCGTGGTGTGGATGCGCGTCATGATCTCGTCGAGCCGGCTCTCGGTGTACTCGAAGGTCCAGGAGTCGCGGCTCGCGTTCTGCTGCATCTCGAGCGCCGAGGTCGCGACCCCGCCGGCGTTCGCCGCCTTGCCGGGTCCGAAGGCGATGCCGGCGTCGAGGAAGAGCCGCACGGCTTCGGGCGTGCACGGCATGTTCGCGCCCTCCGCGACCGCGATGCAGCCGTTCTTGAGCAGCACGCGCGCGTCCTTGCCGTTGAGCTCGTTCTGCGTCGCGGACGGCATCGCGATCTGGCAGGGCACCTTCCAGATGTTGCCGCCGGCGATGTAGTGCGCCTTGGTGCGCACCTGCGCGTACTCGGAGATGCGCCTACGCTCGACCTCCTTGAGGCGCTTGACGAGATCGAGGTCGATGCCCTCCTCGTCGACGACGACGCCGTCGGAGTCCGAGCACGCGATCACCTTGGCGCCGAGCTGCTGCAGCTTCTCGATGGTGTAGATCGCGACGTTGCCGGAGCCCGAGACGATGCAAACCTTCCCCTCGAGATCTTCGTTCCGGACCTTCAGCATCTCGCGCAGGAAGTACACGGCGCCGTAGCCGGTCGCCTCCTTGCGCACGAGTGAGCCGCCCCAGTCGACGCCCTTGCCGGTCAGCACGCCGGACTCGTGACGATTGGTGATCCGCTTGTACTGGCCGAACAGGTAGCCGATCTCGCGCGCGCCGACGCCGATGTCGCCCGCCGGGACGTCGGTGTGCTCGCCGAGGTGACGGTAGAGCTCGGTCATGAAGCTCTGGCAGAAGCGCATCACCTCGTTGTCCGAGCGCCCCTTCGGATCGAAGTCCGAGCCGCCCTTGGCGCCGCCGATCGGCATGCCGGTGAGCGCGTTCTTGAAGAGCTGCTCGAAGCCCAGGAACTTGATGATCCCGAGGTAGACCGACGGGTGGAAGCGCAGGCCGCCCTTGTACGGGCCCATCGCGCTGTTGAACTCGACGCGGAAGCCGCGGTTGATGTGGATCTCGTTGCGGTCGTCCTGCCAGGGGACGCGAAAGATGATCTGCCGCTCGGGCTCGCAGATCAGCTCGATGATCTTCTTCTCGGCGAACTCGGGATACTTGACGAGCACCGGCCCGAGGGACTCGAGGACCTCCCGGACCGCCTGGTGGAACTCGTCCTCGCCGGGATTGCGCGCCTTGACCTGCAGGTAGATCGCTTCGAGCTGCTC
Organism: Candidatus Binatia bacterium; assembly: GCA_036563615.1. Lineage (NCBI taxonomy): Bacteria > Candidatus Binatota > Binatia (SeqCode) > Binatia bacterium. The sequence goes on along the minus strand of DATCMB010000007.1, from coordinate 48,086 downwards.
TTCCAGCGCCATCGCCACCATCCTCGACCTCGACGTCGCGACGAGAGCGTCGCGCCCGCGTAGCATAGCGCGATCCGGGCGCGACCGGCGAAGCCCTCGCGCAGGAGAGGCACGAACGTGGCTCGCCGATGTGCTGCGCGCTTGCACCGCCGGCGAGGTCGGGACATGAACCGCGGCCATGGCGACGACTCCGGCCGACATGGGCGCGCTCGCGGACCAGCCACCGTATCCGCCGGAGCGGATCGTCGGGGCGCCGTTCCCCGAGCGCGTCCGCCTCGCGTGCGGGAACTGGGCGTACGCGAGCCCGAACCATCCGGCCGTGATGGCGCTCTACTGGATCAAGTACTTCGTCGGGCTGATCGCCGGCTGGGCGCTCTGGTGCAGCTTCAACGAGAACCATCCGGGGTTCTTCGCGTTCGCCGACTGGGCGTTCACCACCGACGCGTTCGCCAAGGCGATGGTGTGGTCGACGTTCTGGGAGCTCGCCGGCTTCGGCTGCGGCTGGGGGCCGATGAACGCGCGCTTCGACCCTTGGTTCGGCGGCTACCGGCACTTCCTGCGCCCGGGAACGATCAAGCTGCCGCTGTTCCGTGGCGCGCCGCTGATCGGCGGTGACACGCGGAGCTGGCTCGACGTCGCGCTCTACGCGCTGACCCAGCTCGTGCTGCTGCGCGCGCTCGTCGCCGCGAGTGTGACGTCGGAGCTCCTGCTGCCGCTCGTCTTCCTGATCCCGGCGATGGGGATCCTCGACAAGACGCTCTACCTCGCCTGTCGCGCCGAGCACTACTTCGTCGTGCTCGCGTGCATGGCGCTCGCGCCGTCGGAGGCGGTGTGGATCGCGGGCGCGAAGCTCACCTGGTGCTTCATCTGGTTCTGGGCCGCCGTCTCGAAGCTCAACCGTCACTTCCCGACGGTGGTCATGGTGATGATGAACAACGGGCCCTTCTTCCCGAAGGCGCTCAAGCACCGGCTGTTCGCGCGCTACCCCGACGACCTGCGGCCGTCGTGGCTCGCGACCGCCCTCGCGCACTTCGGGACGATCGTCGAGTTCACCATCCCCGTGGTCTTGATCCTCGGCGCCGAGAGCGAGACGGCGAGGCTCGTCGGGCTCTTGATGATGACCGCGTTCCACGGCTGGATCGGCATCAACAACCCGAACGGCATGCCGGTCGAGTGGAACATCCTGATGGTCTACGGCGGCTGGTTCCTGTTCGGGTTCCACCCCGCGGTGCCGCTCGCGACGCTCGCGCAGACGCCCGTCCTGCTCGGGCTGCTGCTGCTCTCGCTCGCCGTGGTTCCCGCCGTCGGCAACCTGTGGCCGTCGCGCGTCTCGTTCCTGCTCGCGATGCGCTACTACGCGGGCAACTGGGCCTACAACATCTGGCTCATCCGCAAGGGCGCCGCGAAGAAGCTCGACAAGATCAAAAAATCCGCGGACCTGGTCTACGCGCAGCTCGCGAAGCTCGTCCCCGACCCGCTCCAGCTCGAGGTCGCGAAGACGATGATGTGCGTGACGCGCTTCATGCACTTCGAGGGCCGTCCGCTGCTCGAGGCGCTGCCAGCGGCGGTCGACGACATCGAGGACTACGAGTGGCACGAGGGCGAGGTCCTCGGCGGCACCGTGCTCGGCTGGAACTTCGGCGACGGCCACCTGAACGGCGAGCAGCTGCTGCGCGCGATCCGGCCGATCTGCGGCTTCGAGGAGGGCGAGGTGCGCGTGGTCTCGATCGAGTCGCAGCCGCTGTTCGGCTCGACCATGCACTGGCGCGTCCTCGATCCTGTGCGCGGCGTGGTCGCCGAGGGTGAGACCAGGCTCGCCGACTGGCTCGACGCCCAGCCGTACCCGACCGGCAAGTACGCCGCGGCGCTGCTGCGCGGCGGCCGCGCGATCGCGTAGCGCGCGCCGTCCGGAAGCCGCTGGCTGTCATGCCGGCGCGATATATCGCTCCGGTCTGACGCCGGTCGCATCGCCCGCCCATCACCACGCTGCGCCGAGCAAATCCGGGCGCGGCGCGCTGGTATCCGCATTGCTCCGGGCTCTCGCCGTCGCGAGAGCAGGCCGTCGAGCCAGAATCGACCGCCGACGTCGCGCCAAGGAGCAAGAGCAAATGGATTCCGCCATCGCGATGATCGGCTACGGCATGCTCGCCCTTCCCGTGCAGACGCTCGCCGTCTGCGTGCTCGCCTACCAGGCCGTCGCGGCGCTGCGCCGTGACGCACGGCTCACGCAGCGCGAGCCGGTGGTCGCGCGGGACGCGAGAAGCCACGCGACCCTCGGCGACGTCGCCGCCTGAGCCGCCGACCGCACGGACCCGCGCCGAGCCGCGCGGGAGCGCGTGCCGAGCCGCGCGGGAGCCGGTACCGAAGTCAGAGTGAAGAACCCGCGCCGGCGAGCGTCGAAGCTCCGTGCGCCGCGTCGCGGCGCGGCGACGATGCGGACGGAGCTGTCGAGGAACGCAAAGAGGAGCGCACGGCAGGGGTTGGCTCGCAGGCCCCGCCGCGGCACGATCTTTTTGACCGTGCCGACGTTCGTCCTCCTCGTCCTGCTGGCCGTACTCGCGCCGGGTGCGGCCCTCGCCGAGAGCAGCGGAGCGGTCAGCGCGGAGCACGTGCAGGTCGAGCTGGTGTCCGACGTGACGCACGTGCGCCCCGGCGAGCCGGTCCCGGTCGGCCTGCGCTTCGAGCTCGAGGACGGCTGGCACGTCTACTGGGCCAACCCCGGCGACTCGGGCCTGGCGCCGACGGTGCGCTGGCAGCTCCCGGAGGGCACCACGGTCGGCGAGCTGCAGTGGCCGTACCCAGAGCGCATCGCCGTCGGGCCGCTCGTCAACTACGGCTACGAGGGCGAGGTGCTGCTGCCGGTCGAGGTGACGCCGCCCGCCTCGCTGCGCGACGGCGACACGCTGCGCCTCGCGGCGCGCGCCGACTGGCTCGTCTGCAAGGAGGACTGCATTCCCGGCCGCGCCGATCTGACGCTCGAGCTGCCGGTGTCGGGCGCGCCGGTCGAGCGCGACTGGCGCTGGGCGGGCGCCTTCGACGAGGCGCGCGCCAAGCTGCCGCGCAGCACTCCCGTGCAGGCGCGCATCGAGGCGGAGCAGCACGACGACCGCATCGAGCTCCGCATCGCCGACGCGCCAGACGGCGAGATCGTCTTCTTCCCGCTCGATCCGGACCTGATCGAGAACGCGGCGCCACAGCCGCTCACGCGCGAGGGCGGGGTCGCGACGCTCGCGCTGACGCCGTCGCAGCAGCGACGCGAGCCCGCCACGCGTCTGCGCGGCACGCTGGTCGCGGAGCACGGCTTCGCGCCCGAGGGCGCGCCCGCGCTCGCGATCGACCTGCCGGTGCGCGTCGCCGTCGCCACGATGCAGCAGGACGGCGCGACGCGCGCCGCGGCTGCCGCGGCTTCGTCGTCGTCGGCCGACGACGGCGCGCTCTCGCTGCGGCTCGCGCTCGTCTTCGCGTTCCTCGGCGGGCTCTTGCTGAACGTCATGCCGTGCGTCTTCCCCGTGCTGTCGATCAAGGTGCTGGACTTCGTCCGGCGCGCGGGCGACAGCGCGGCCCGGCTGCGCCTGCACGGGCTCGTCTACGCCGCGGGCGTGCTGCTCTCGTTCTGGATCCTCGCCGGGGCGCTGCTCGCGCTGCGCGCGGGCGGCGAGAGCCTCGGCTGGGGCTTCCAGCTGCAGTCGCCGGCGTTCGTCGTCGCGATGATCTTCCTGCTGTTCACGCTCGCCGCGAGCCTGCTCGGCGTGTTCGACATCGGTCTTGGCTTGACGGCGCTCGCGGGCCGCGTGGGGCAGGGCGAGGGGCTCGCAGGCTCCTTCGCGACCGGCGTGCTCGCGACCGCGGTCGCGACGCCGTGCACCGCCCCGTTCATGGGACCCGCGCTGGGCTTTGCGGTGACGCTGCCCGCAGGGAGCGCGCTCGCGGTGTTCACGGCGCTCGGGGTCGGCATGGCGCTGCCGTACGTCGTCCTGTGCTTCGTGCCCGGGCTGCTGCGTCTGCTGCCGCGGCCCGGCGCCTGGCTCGAGACCTTCAAGCAAGCGATGGCGTTTCCGCTGCTCGCGACCGTGGTCTGGCTGGTGTGGGTGCTCGGCCTGCAGGCCGGCGTCGACGCGATCCTCGGCGTCCTGATCGGCCTTCTGCTCTTGACGGTCGGGCTCTGGGTGCGCGCGCGCTTCGCCGGGCTCGCGCAGCGCAACCGCCGTCTGGCGCTCGCGGTGTCGGTCGTCCTCGGGTTTGCCGGGCTCGCGACGGCGCTCGCGCTGCGCGACGGTGTCGGCGGCGCGGCGGCGGTCGCGGCCGACGAGCGTGGCGCCGAGCACGACCTCTACGGCAACGTCTGGCAGCCGTGGTCCGAAGCCGCGGTGGAGCGGCTGCTCGCGTCCGGCACGCCGGTGTTCGTCGACTTCACCGCGGCGTGGTGCTTGACGTGCAAGGTCAACGAGCACGTCGTCTTCAGCTCGCAGGAGGTGCGCGACGCGTTCGCCGAGCGTGGCGTCGCGCTGCTGCGCGCGGACTGGACGTCGCGCGACGACACGATCACGCGCGCGCTGGCGTCGTTCGGCCGCAGCGGCGTGCCGCTCTACGTGCTCTATCCGGAGAGCGGCGCGGAGCCCGTGATCCTGCCGTCGGTGCTGACGCGCGGGATCGTGCTCGACGCGCTGGCGCAGGTCGGCGAGTCCCGGCGGGCCGAGCGTCCGCGGAGCGAGCCACACCAAGGAGGCACATGAGGAAGATGATGCGAACCAACCGAAGGATGCTCTTGACGAGCGCGCTCGCGACGCTCGTCCTCTTTGCGACGCACGGACGCGCCGACGCCGCGGCGGTGGTCGGACAGCCTGCGCCGGCCTTCACCCTGACCGACACCAACGGCAAGCAGCACTCGCTCGCCGACTTCAAGGGCAAGTACGTGGTGCTCGAGTGGGTCAACCACGAGTGCCCCTTCGTCAAGAAGCACTACGGCAGCGGCAACATGCAGAGCCTGCAGAAGAAGTACGTCGACCAGGGCGTCGTCTGGCTGTCGATCAACTCGTCGGCGCCGGGCAAGCAGGGTAACTACCCGCCCGAGAAGTGGAACGAGATCACCACCGAGGTGAAGGCGGTGCCGACCGCCGTGCTGCTCGATCCGGACGGCACCGTCGGCCGCGCGTACGGCGCGAAGACGACGCCGCACATGTACATCATCGATCCGGAGGGAACGCTGATCTACGCGGGCGGCATCGACGACAAGCCGTCGACCGATCCGGACGACATCCCCAAGGCGAAAAACTACGTCGACCTCGCGCTCACCGAAGCGCTGTCCGGGCAGCCGGTCGCGATCGCGAGCACCACGCCGTACGGCTGCTCCGTCAAGTACTAGGATCGACGCGGCGCCCGCTCATCCACCGGGCGCGCCGAGCAACGCCGCCGCCCGCCCTGCGGTCTCCGACGCCGGCGCGGGCGGCGGCCCCGCCACCCTGAGCAGCTGCACGTTGCGCATCTTGATCTCGGCGATGCCCGGACCAGCGGGGCCCTTGCCGAGCTTGTTGTAGGCGACGAGCCCGATCTCGCGGACGGTGCCGGGCCAGTAGCCGATCGGGCGCAGGAGCCCGAGCAGACGCTGGAAGTCCGGCGTCAAGCCCATGGGGCCGGTCAGATCGAGGTCGCGATCGAGGATCGGGCCGCGCTTTCCGAGGCAGGAGCCTTCCTTGCAGATGCGCCGCACGTCGCGCAGCGTCTTCTTGATGTCGCGCGAGCCGCGCAGCACGACGCGGTCCTCGAGCCGGTACCAGCGCAGGTACTGCGCGAGCGTCGTGTTGGCCATCGAGTTGCGCTGCGCGATCAGCAGGTACTTCTCGCGCGGCGCGTAGTCCGCGACGGCGTCGCGCACCGTCTGCGTGACGCGCTTCAAGTCGTAGGTCTTCTTGCTGAGCGTGAAGAAGCGCTCGGGCATCGCGAGGTAGGCGCGCACCGTCGGGAGCTGCGTCGCGACGACCAGCGCGCACGCGAGCGCGACGTTGCACGCCGCGCGCCGCTCGCGCAGCCACGGCACGAAGCGGAACGCGTCGAGCCCGCGCAGCGCCGTCATCAGCGAGATCGCGATCAGGATCTGCACCGCAGGCAGCAGGAAGAGCGCGTGGCGCGGGTGGAAGTAGTAGTTCCGCCAGCGCACGATCCCCGTGATCGCCGGGATCAGGAGCAGGCTCGCCGCCAGGTACACGACCACCGGCAGGACGCCGCGCCGGCGCGCATAGACGAGCGGCAGCGGCAGGAGCAGCAGCGCGACCAGCAGCAGCGAGTTGTGCGAGCAGAACGTGAGCAGCGTGCGCCAGGTGACGCGGATCGGGTCGAGCACCTCCGGCGGCACCGTGCGGCTGTGCTTGAAGCCGAGCCAGGTGCCCATGAAGTAGAGCGCGACGCAGCCCGCGACGAGGCTGCCGGTCACGAGCCAGGCGACCGTCTGCCGCGTCGCCGCGCGGCGGAGCGCGACGTCGCCGCGCACGTCGAGCAGCGTGCGCGCGAGCAGGACGCCGAGGATCACGTACTGCACCCCGAGCACGAGCAGGCTGAAGAGGCCCGAGACGAAGTAGACGAGGTTGAAGCCGCCGCACGCCGCCCACGCCGACCAGCGGTCACGGCGCTCGACGAGGTTCGCGAACAGGTACAGGTTGAGGATCGTCGTCAGGACGAACAGCGAGTAGAAGCGCGCCTCGGCGGCGTAGAGGACGTGCGGCAGCGACAGCGCGAGCAGCAGCGTCGAGAGCAGCGCGATCTGCCGGTCGAGGAAGCGCCGCCCGAAGGCGTACAGCATCGGCAGCGCGAGCACGCTGTAGACGAACGACGGCACCCGGTAGTAGGTCTCGAGCGCCTCGGGCTCGGGCGGGGTGGTGACGCGCAGGTAGAGGTGCAGCAGCAGGTAGTCGAGCGGCACCGCGCCGGCGTTGCCGGTGCCGGGCGGGATGCCGCGCTTGACCTCGCGCAGCACGTCGATCAGCCCGCCGCTCTGCGACGTCCAGATGTGGACGATCTCGTCCCACCAGAGGCCGAGCGTGCCCAGGTGGTAGGCGCGCAGCGCCGCGCCCGCGACGATCACCAGCAGCAGCGGCAGGAAGTGTGCGGCGAGCCGCTCCACCACCGAGCAAAGACCACAGGCGCAGACCTCGCGGCAACACCCCTCGCGTGATTCGCGCCCGACGCGGCGTTTGTCCGCCGACGCACCGGTCGATTATCGTGCGCGCCATGTCGGCGCAGACGACGTCGAGCGCAGCCGCTCCTCCGGCCACCGACGCCGCGCCCATCACTGCGCTCGTCATCCTCGGCATGCACCGCAGCGGCACGTCTGCGCTCGCGCGCTGCTGCAACCTGCTCGGCGTCGAGCTCGGCAACGAGTTCATCCCCACGCAGCGCGACAACGAGGCCGGCTTCTGGGAGGACGCGCGGATCAAGGACGCCGACGATCGCGCGCTCGCGACGCAGGGCCTGGTGTGGGACGACGTCCGGCCGCTGCCCGAGCGCTGGGCGGAGGCGCCGGGCATCGCCGAGGTCCGCGAGCGGCTCGCCGAGACGCTGCGCAGCCTCGCCGCGTCGGGCACGCCGTTCGGCGTCAAGGACCCGCGCATCAGCCGGCTGCTGCCGCTCTGGCTGCCGCTGCTCGAGGGCGTCGGCGCGACGCCTGGCTTCCTGCTCGCCGTGCGCCACCCCGCCGAGGTGGCGGACTCGCTCGCGCGGCGCGACGGCCTCACCCCGGCGCGCTCGCACCTCCTGTGGCTGCGCTACACGCTCGAGGCCGAGCTGCACACCCGCGGTCACCGCCGCGCGATCGTGCCGTTCGACGCGCTTCTCTCCGACTGGCGCGCGACGCTCGAGCGCGCGGCGCGCACCCTCGGCTTCACCTGGCCGCGGCCGTTCGACGCCGCGGCACGGGAGATCTCGTCGTTCCTCGACGCGAAGCTGCGCCACCACGTCGCCGCGCAAGCCCCCGCCGCCGACGTGCCCGCGATCGCGCGCTGGACCGGCGAGGCCTACGCGGTGCTGATCGCGATGCGCGAGCACGACACGGCGGAGCAGCGCGCGCGCCTCGACCGTCTGCGCGCGGGTCTCGCGGCGGCCGACCACGCGATGAGCCCGGTCGTGATCGAGCTCGAGGAGGAGATCTCGGCGCTGCGCTCGGGCAAGGCGAGCGGCGACGACGAGGGCGGACGCTCGGCCCGCGAGCGCGAGCTCGACCGCGTCCGCCGCGAGCTCGCGGTCGCGCACGACGTCGCGAAGCGGCTCGAGGAAGAGCTTGCGGGCGTGCGCGCGGCTCTCGCCGAGCAGACGCAGGCGCTCGCCGAGCGCACGCAGGCGCTCGCCGCGCGCAGCGCCGAGCTCGAGGACGCGCGGCGCGTGCTCGCGGGCGTCGAGCGCTCGCTGTCGTGGCGCGTGACCGCGCCGCTGCGGCGCCTCGCGGCGGCGCTGCGGCGCGTGCGCGGACGCTGAGCGTCGCGGAAGCGCTCGGACTGAAGCGCGCGGCCCGGAAGGGGGGTGAGCCGTACGCGTGCGCTTGCGCGATCTCAGCGCGCGCGAGCCGCGCGGCCGCGAGCGCGCGTCAGCGCAGCTCGCGTCGGTACGCGAGGTAGCTCGCGCACACCCGACCGCCGAGCTTCTCCGCCGTGCGCCGCGACGGCCAGTTGTCGTCGAGCACCAGCGTGTAGCTGAGAAAGCGCGCGCCGCGCCGCGCGAGCTCGAGATATCCCGTGCCCGCCATCGCCAGGTTGAGGCCCTGGCCGCGCGCCGGCTCGCGCACCGCGATCGCGAGCACGTTCAGCTTCTCGTCGTCGCCCAGACGGTGCCCGTGCTTCACCACCGCCTGCCAAGAGGTCTCGGGCACGAGCCACAGCGCGCCGAGCGGCTCGCCGTCGCGGTAGGCGAGGAGCGAGGAGTCGAGCATGCCGGCCGGCGTGAGCCCGGCGATGATCGTCGCCATCTCCTCCTCGGAGAACGGCGTGTAGCCCCAGTGCCGCCGGAAGGCGTCGTCCCACACCATGTGGAAGTCGGCGGCGCGGCGCTCGATCGGCACCTGGCGCAGCGTCAGGACGTCGAAGCCCGCGCGCCGGCCTTCCTCGACCGCGGCCCGCCAGCTCGCGATCCGCTCGGGCGTGACCTCGATTTTGTAATCGACGAAGCCCTGCTCGGTCTCGAAGCGCGCGTCCTTGAGCAGCGCGTGGTAGTACGGCGCGTTCTGGCGCAGCACGCTCGGCGGCAGCGTCTCGTAGGCGTCGATCGCGAACGGAAAGTCGAACACGCCGAAGCCCGCGCGCGCGGCGGCCGCGCCCTCGTCGGCGAGCCAGAGGCAGGCGCGGTCGAGCAGCGCCCGCACGGCGACGCGCGTGCCGGGCAGCGCCTCGAAGAGCAGCAAGTGCCCGAGGCGCTCGCTCCACAGCTTCTGGTAGCGCTCGTCGATCGCGGCGACGACGCGGGCGACGATGCGTCCGTCGTCGCGCGCGACGAACGGCCGCAGGCGGCGATCGACCGAGAACGGGCTCTCGCCGGTGAGGAAGGGTAGCTCGATCGTCGGATCGGGACCCCAGCGTGCGCGCCGTCCGGCGTGGACGACGTTGTGGAAGTCGATCAGCTCGCCGAGCTCGGCGCGGCTCCTCGGCGTCTCGATCACGACCGCCATGCGTCTCAGCCGGCTTTCGACCTGGCGAGCGCTTGCTCCTTCGCCCAGCGGTAGTCCGCCTTGCCGCTCGGGCTGCGCACGATCTCGTCGAGGAAGAAGATCGCCTTGGGCAGCTTGTAGCGCGCGACGTGACGCGCGCTCTCGGCGACGAGTTCGTCGACCGTCGCCGACGCACCGTCGCGCAGGCGCACGAGCGCGACCACCTCTTGACCCCAGCGCTCGCTCGGCCGGCCGACGACCACCGCGTCGTACACGGCGGGGTGGTGCTTCAGCGCGAGCTCGACCTCCTCGGCGAAGATCTTCTCGCCGCCCGAGTTGATCGTCACCGAGTCGCGGCCGAGGAGCTCGATCGCGCCGTCCGCAGAGACGCGCGCGCGGTCGCCGGGCAGCGAGTAGCGCACGCCGCCGATCGTCGGGAACGTGCGCTGCGTCTTCGGCTCGTCGCCGAGGTAGCCGAGCGGGACGCGGCCGGTCTTCGCGAGCCAGCCGATCTCGACGTCGCCGGGACCGAGCACGCGCGAGCAGTCCTCGCTCAGCACGCAGTTGTCCGGCACCGGCACGAACGACCCCGACGCGATCTCGCTCGGGCGCGTGCTGAAGCTCTGCCCCTGACGTCCGGTCTCCGACGAGCCGACCGCGTCGAGCAGCGTGACCTTCGGAAGGAGCTCGTGCAGCGCGCGCTTGAGCGTCGGGCTGAGCGGCGCGCCGCCCGAGACGATCAGGCGCAGCGAGTCGACGTCGTACGAGCCGCGCGCGAGCGCATCGACGAGCGGCCGAGCGAACGCGTCGCCGACGATCAGCATCGAGGTGACGCGCTCGCGCTCGATCGTGCGCCAGACGTCGTCCGCGTCGAGGCGCCTGGTCTCGCCCTGGATCACGACCGTGCCGCCGGCGTGGAAGGTGGTGAACGCGTTCCAGCTCGCGGCGCCGTGCATGAACGGCGGCGCGGGCAGCGAGCGCGCCTTGCCACGCTTCGCGTGCTCGACGATCTGCTCGAGCGACTCGAACTCCGCACCGTCGGTGCGACGTCCGCCGAGCGCGGTGACGAAGATGTCGGCCTGGCGCCACAGCACGCCCTTCGGCATGCCGGTCGTGCCGCCGGTGTAGATGACGTACAGGTCGTCCGGCGACCAGCGGACGTCGGGGCGGTGCGCGGGCGCCGCGGCGAGCGCCTCCTCGTAGTCGACCGCGCCCGGCAGCAGCGCGTTGCCGGAGTCGTCGGCGACCTGCAGCAGGACGTCGACGCCGCCGACCTCCGGCAGCACCTTGGCGAGCATCGGCGCGAAGCGCGCGTGGTAGAGGATCGCGCGCGGGCGCGCGTCGCGCAGCAGGTAAACCAGCTCCTCCTCGACGTAGCGGTAATTGACGTTGAACGGCGCGACCCGGGCCTTGAACGCGCCGAGCATGCCCTCGAGGTACTCGCAGCCGTTGTAGAGGTAGAGCGCGAGGTGGTCCTGCCCGGACTCCCAGCCGGCGAGGCCGTCGCGCTCGCGCACGTTTCCCAGGCCGCGCGCGAGCAGGAAGTTCGCGAGCCGGCGCGTGCGGTCGTTGACCTCGGCCCAGCTCAGGCGGCGATTCTCGTGGACGATGCACTCGCGCTCCGGGATGGCGGCGGCGATGGCCTCTTGGACGGCGGCGAGATTGAAGTCCATGCGCTTGTCCTCGTCGCCGCGCTTTAGCTAGAAGTCCGCGGTCCCGCATGCCGCGGGGCGGGAGAGGATGCGCCGATGCGGAGCTGGGATCGGGTCGCAGGCTGGGCTTCGTGGTTGGTCGCGTCGGCGACCGTGCTGACGCTGGCCTGCGGCGGAGGTGGCGACGGCGGCGTCTTCCTCGAGTCGGTCGCCTTCGGCAACGGCACCTTCGTCGCGGTCGGCGAGACCAACCTGACGTACGTCAACTCCGGGCCGGGCTGGGCGACGTTCGGCGCCGGCGTGCCGTCGCTCAACGACGTCACCTACGCGAGCGCGCAGGGCCTCTTCGTCGCGGTCGGCGACGGCGGGGCGATCGTGGTCTCGGTCGACGGCACCGGCTGGGTGCAGCAGCTCTCGCCGACCGGCTTCAACCTGCACGGCGTCGCGGCCGGCGCAGGGACGATCATCGCGGTGGGCGACCTCGGGACCGTTCTTTCGTCCACCGACGGCGTCACCTGGACGCAGCAGGCGATCGGCACCGACGTGCCGCTGTACGGCGTCGGCTTCGGCGAGGACGCGACCTTCGTGGCGGTCGGCGCCGGCGGCGCGATCGTCACCTCGACCGACGCGGGCGCGACCTGGACCGTGCAGAACGGCGGCATCCCGACCGACCTCTACGCCGCCGCCTTCGGTCCGCCGGGCTGGGTGCTGGTGGGAGCGAGCGGCACGATCCAGTTCGCTGCGACCTCGGCCGGACCGTGGCAGGTCGCGGCGTCGGGCGTCCTGCCGAACCTGAACGACGTCGCGTTCGCGCAGGGCATCTACGTCGTCGTCGGCGACGAGGGGAACATCCTGACCTCGCCCGACGGCCTGAACTACGGCTTCCGGGTGTCCGACACCGGCCAGTACATCAACGGCGTCGACTACGGGAACGGCACCTTCGTCGCGGTGGCGACCGGTGGGCGCGTGCTTTCGTCGATCGACGCCGTGGTCTGGCAGAACGGGAAGATCTGATCACTCGCGCGCCGGCGGACCCCACAGCTCCTCGAGCCGCTGGTCGCGTCCGCAGCTGTAGCGGTAAAATTTGTATCTGATCGGATTCTTCCGGTAGTAGTCCTGGTGGTACTCCTCGGCCGGGTAGAACTCGGTCGCGGGGACGATCTCGGTGACGATCGGCTTGCCGAGCTTGCCCGACGCCTCGAGCTTGCGCTTGGACTCCTCGGCGAGGCGCTGCTGCTCCTCGTCGTGCGTGAAGATCGCCGTGCGGTACTGCGAGCCGAAGTCGCAGAACTGGCGGTTCGGCGTCGTCGGGTCGACGTTGCGCCAGAAGACCTCGAGCAGCTTCTCGTAGCTCACCTTGCTCGGGTCGTAGACGATCTCGACCGCCTCGGCGTGGCCGGTGCCGCCCGCGGAGACTTGCTCGTAGCTCGGGTTCGGCGTCGTGCCGCCGGTGTAGCCCGAGGTGGTCGACACCACGCCCTCGAGCTCGTCGAACGGCGGCTCCATGCACCAGAAGCAGCCGCCCGCGAAGGTCGCCTTGGCGAGCCCGGCGGTCGCGGCCGGCGCGGGTGCGCGCGCGGCGGTCGGCGCCGGCTCCGGCGCGGGGGCGGCGCCGTAGGCGGACGCTGCTCGAGCCGACGTCGCGCCGAGAACGGCGACGGCGAGCGCCAGCAGACATCGAAAGCGTGCAGCCACCATCCTGTCCTCCGTCGCCGGGCGCGCGGCACCCGCGCACCGGCCGCCGGCGTGCGACGCGTGAGTCTTCTCGGTCGGCGTTACGACGAGCCGGCGAGCGCGCGCGTCGCGGTCTCCTTCGCCCAACGGTAGTCCGGCTTGCCGCTCGGCGCACGCACCAGCGAGTCGACGTAGACGAACGCCTTCGGCAGCTTGTAGCGCGCGATCTGGGTCGCCGCGGCCTCGCGCAGCTCGTCGTCGCTCGCCTGCGCGCCCGGGCGGAGCTGGACGAGCGCCGTCACCTGCTCGCCCCAGCGCTCGCTCGGCGTGCCGGTGACGATGACGTCGTACACCGCGGGATGGTGCTTCAGCGCCTGCTCGACCTCCTCGGCGAAGATCTTCTCGCCGCCCGAGTTGATGCACACCGAGTCGCGGCCGAAGACGCGGATCGTGCCGTCGGCGGCGACCTGGCCGCGGTCGCCGGGCACCGCGTAGCGCGTGCCGTCGACGACGGGGTAGGTCTTGCGGGTCTTGGCCTCGTCGCCGAGGTAGCCGAGCGGCACGCGGCCGGCGCGCGCCACCCAGCCGACCGCCTCCTCGCCCGGCTCGAGACGCCGCGTGAGCTCGGCGTCGAGCACGCAGGTGTGCTCGTCCATCTTGAACGCGCCCTGCGTCGAGTCCATCCCCGCCATCGAGATGGTCGAGCCCTGCGCGCCGGTCTCGGACGAGCCGAAGCCGTCGAAGATCATCAGACCCGGGATGGCCTCGAGGAGCGCGCGCTTCATCGGCGCCGACAGGATCGCGCCTCCCGAGCCGATGATCTTCAGCGACGACAGGTCGTACTTCTTCTTTTGTAGTTGATCGAGCAGCGGACGGGCGAACGCGTCGCCGACGATCGACAGCGTGACGACGCGCTCGCGCTCGACCGTCGTCCAGATGTCGTCCGGGTCGAGCGTGCGCGTGTTGCGCTGCACGACGATCGTGCCGCCCGAGTGCCACATGATGAAGCCCGCCCAGTGCGCGGCGCCGTGCATGAAGGGCGGCGCGGGCAGCGAGCGCATCTCGGCGCCCGCCTTGCAGCGCTCGACCAGCTCCTCGAGGCTCGTCACCTCCGGTCCGCCGAACATCTTGCCGCCGAGCGCCGCGAAGAAGATGTCCTCCTGACGCCACAGCACGCCCTTCGGCATGCCGGTCGTGCCGCCGGTGTAGAGGATGTAGAGGTCGTCCGGGCTCGGCTGGCAGTCGGGCGGGGCGTCGCTCGAGTCGGCGAGCGCCTGCTCGTAGTCGAGCGCGCCCGGCAGCAGCTTCTCGCCGCTGCCGTCCTCGACCTGCAGCAGGAGCGCCATCTCGGGGAGCTTCGGCAGCACCTCGCGCAAGAGCGGCGCGAAGCACGCGTGGTAGACGATCGCGCGCGTGCGCGCGTCGCGCAGCACGTAGAGCAGCTCCTCGGCGACGTAGCGATAGTTGACGTTGAACGGCGCGACGCGCGCCTTGTACGCGCCGAGCATCCCCTCGAGGTACTCGTGCCCGTTGTAGAGGTAGAGCGCGAGGTGGTCCTGGCCGGACTCCCACGGGGCGAGCTCGCTGCGCTCGACCCGGCAGCCGAGACCGCGGGAGCGCAGCAGGTTCGCGAGCCTGCGGGTGCGCAGCTGCAGGTCGCGCCAGGTCAGGCGGCGCTGCGCCGTGACCAGCGCCTCGCGGTCCGGGATCGCGTCCGCGATCGCTTCGTTGATCACGCCGAGATTGAACGACGACATTCGCTTCGCTCCTCGAGGGAAATTCGGTCCACCGCAGGCCGCAGCCGGCTCTCCGTATAGCGGCCGCTACGCGGCTCGGACAAACGCAGCGTGGGCATCGACGCCGGGCTGCCGTGCCCGAGGTCGTACACCCGCCTTGCGCCGCGAGGCGGGGTGCGCAAGGTGGTGCGCATGTCCGTTGGTCTGAAGCTGCTGAAGGCGGTCGGCGAGAGCCCGTTCTGGAAGGTCACCGGGCGGCTGCACACGGCGCTCTACCGCGCGACCGGCGGGCGTGTCGGACACTCGGCGGGCCGCATCACGAATCTGCTCTTGACGACGCGCGGACGGAAGTCCGGCGCCGAGCGCACGGTCGCGCTCGCGTACCTCGCGGACGGCGAGCGCTTCGTCGTGGTGGCGTCGAACGGCGGCTCGGACCGGCATCCGGCGTGGTTCCTCAACGTGCGCGCGGAGCCGCGGGCGCGCGTCGAGGTCGCCGGTCGCACGCTGGACGTCACCGCGCGCGAGGCGACCGCCGAGGAGCGCGCCCGGTTGTGGCCCGAGCTCAAGGCCGTGAACCCGTTCTACCGCAGCTACGAGCAGATCACGTCGCGTACGATCCCGGTGGTGATCCTCGAGCCCGTAAAGGCGTGAGACGCGGAGCGCGCCGAGAAGAGGTGCGGCGTCCTGCGAGCGCGCTCCGTGCGCGCCCGCGTCACTCCTCGACGAAGCTGCTTCGCGCCTCGCCCGCGAGCACGTGCTTCAGCACCTTGCCGGTCGCGTTGCGCGGCAGCTCGTCGCGCAGCTCCCAGTGCGTCGGCACCTTGAAGTACGCGAGCTTCTCGCCGACGAAGCGCGCGAGCTCGGCGAAGTCGGGACGCGCGCCCGGACGCGGCACGATCACCGCCTTCACCTCCTGCCCGAGCTCCTCGTGGTCGACGCCGATCACCGCGGCCTCGGCGACGTCGGGGTGCTCGACCAGGCGGTTCTCGATCTCGACCGGGTAGACGTTCTCGCCGCCGCGCAGGATGAGGTCGCGCTTGCGCGCGGAGAGGTAGAGCCGCCCGTCGAGCATGCGGCCGACGTCGCCGGTGCGCAGCCAGCGTCCCGGCGCGATGGTCTCCGCGGTCTCGCGCGGACGGTTCCAGTAGCCGAGCATGACGAGCGGGCTGCGGATGCACACCTCGCCCTCGTCGCCTTCGGGCAGCGCGCGACCTTCCGGGTCGCGGATCTCGATCTGCACCGTCGGCAGCGGACGCCCGACCGACTCGGGGTAGCGCGCCCACTCCTCGCCGTTGATCAGCGTCGCGAGCGCGCCGGACTCGGTGCTGCCGTAGCCGTGGCCGAGCGTGCCGCCGAAGCGGATCGAGGGAAACGCCTCGCGCATGCGGCGCTGCAGCTCGGGCGGGGTCGGCGCGCCGCCGCCGCCGATCTGGCGCAGCGACGAGAGGTCGTAGCGGCCGAACTCGGGGTGGTTGATCATGCGCTGCACGACGGTGTTCATCGCGCCCCAGCTCGTGACCTTCTCGCGCTCGATCGCGCGCATCGCGGCGACCGGATCGAAGCGTCCGACGCTCCACACCGAGCGGATCCCCGACGCGAGGCAGGTGATCGCCGCCGTGTGCAGGCCCGAGACGTGGAACAGCGGGTTGGTGACGTAGATGCAGGGCGGCGACGCCGGCGGCGCGTCGGCGGGCGGTGGCGGCGCGAGCATCATGTTGCGCAGCCCGGAGTAGGTCGTGAGCCCGACCAGCGCGATCACGTTGCGGTGGCTCTGCACCGCGCCCTTCGGCCGCCCGGTCGTGCCGCTCGTGTAGAGAATGATCGCGGGATCGTCCTCGGCGATCGGCTGATCGGGCAGCGGCGCGTCAAGATCGAAGTTCCAGAGCGCGTCGAACTCGGACTCGATCTCCACCACCGGCACGCCCGGCGACTCGCCCGCGAGGCGCGCGAGACGCTTCGCGTCCGCGACCAGCAGCTTGGGCTCGCAGTCGCGGACGCCGTAGAGGATCTCGTCGCCCGTCCACCAGCCGTTGAGCCCCACGGCGATCGCGCCCAGGCTGACCGTCGCCCAGAAGGTCACGATCCACTCGGGGCAGTTCGCAGCGAGGATCGCGACCCGGTCGCCCGGTCCGACGCCGAAGCGCTCGCGCAGCGCCTTGGCGACGGACGCGACCGCGCGCGCGTGCTCGGCGTAGGTGATGCGCCGCTCGCCGAAGATCAGGTACTCGGCGTCGCCGAAGCCGACCGAGCGCTCGACGAACGCACGCAGCGAGGGCGCGCGGTTCTTGAACACCTGCATGCGCTCGCCGAGGACGTCCTCCTCGACGACCTCGAACATCCCGCCGGGGCCCAGCAGCTGGGCGTCGACTTCCTCGACCGTCGCCATGCCGAGCGGTATGCCCGCGCGCGCCGCCGGCCGCAATCGACGCGCGGTCCGAACGCGCTGCGGTCGCGCGACGTGGACGGGCGAGCCGAGCGCCGCACGCACGTGCGTCGCGCGCTTGAGCCGCAACCCCGCGCGGAGCAAGATCCGCGCACCGTGCCGACGCCCTCGCAGCCCCCGGACGACGACGCGATCCCGCCCGCGTGGCGGCCGATCCTCGCCGACCTCGCGCACCGCCGTGCTGCCGGCGAGGCGATGGGCGGGGAGGAGCGCGTCGCGCGCCAGCGCGCGAGCGGCCGGCTCGACGTCCGCCAGCGCATCGCGACGCTCTGCGATCCGGGCAGCTTCGTCGAGCTCGGCGTGCTGGTCGGCGACGCCGTCCGGATCCCGGCCGACGGCTTCGTCGCCGGCGTCGGGCGAATCGACGGCCGCGAGGTCGCGGTCGGCGGCGAGGACTTCACGGTGCTCGGCGGCTCGATCGGCATCCGCGCGCACGCCAAGCGCCACCGGCTCTGCGAGCTCGCGCTGCAGGAGCGCATGCCGCTCGTGCTGCTGCTCGACGGCGCCGGCGAGCGCGCGCAGAACGCCCTCGAGCGCTACCCGCGCGCGCCGAACGACCTGCAGGTGCTGGCGCGGCTCTCGGGGCTCGTGCCGAGCGTGGTCGCGATCCTGGGACCGTCGGCCGGGCACTCGGCGCTGGCGGCCCCGCTCGCCGACTTCGTCGTCATGACCGAAGCTGCCTGCGCCTTCGTCGCGGGGCCGCCGCTCGTGCAGAGCGCGACCGGCGAGGTGACGACCAAGGAGGAGCTCGGCGGCAGCGCGGTGCACGCGGCGAGCGGGCTCGCGCACGCGGTCGCGCCCGACGACGCGGCGGCGCTCGGGCTCGTGCGCCGCTACCTCGGCTACTTCCCGTCGAGCGCGTGGCAAGCGCCGCCGCGTCTCGACCCGTCGCAGGCCCGCTTCGCCGACCTCGGCGAGCGCCGCCTCGACGCGATCCTCGACGTCGTCCCGGCGGATCAGCGCAGGGCCTACGACATGACCGCGGTGCTCGAGCTGCTGGTCGACGGCGGCGAGCTGCTCGAGCTGCAGCCGGGCTACGGACGCTCGATCTTGACCGTGCTCGCGCGCCTCGGCGGCGAGCCGGCCGCGATCGTCGCGAGCCAGCCGAGCGTCAAGGCGGGCTCGATCGACGCCGACGCCGCCGACAAGGCGGCGCGCTTCATCGAGATCGCGGACGCGTTCCATCTGCCGGTCGTCTTCCTCGCCGACACGCCCGGCGTGCTGGTCGGCAAGGCCGCCGAGCGCGAGGGGACGCTGCGGCGCGCGATGCGCATGTTCGCGGCGCAGGCGCGCATGCGCGGCGTCAAGATCCACGTCACGCTGCGCAAGGTGTACGGCGTCGCGTCGTGCCTGATGGCGATGAACCCGTTCGACGGCCAGACGGCGACGCTCGCTTTCCCGTCCGGGCGCATCGCCGCGATGCCGGCCGCCGGCGCCGGCGACGCCGCGCGGGCCGACGAGGAGACGCGCGAGCGTCTCGACGCGAGCGAGCTCGGCGGCGTCTACGGCCCCGCCGACTCGATGAGCTACGACGACGTCATCGACCCGCGCGAGCTGCGCAACCGGCTGCTGCACGCGCTGCGCGTGGCGCGCGGGCGCGCGAGCGAGCCGCCGACGCCGGTCGCGCGGACCGGCATCCGGCCGTGAGCGGTCGCGCGCGGCCTGGCGCGAGTATCCCGGCGCGAGCGGCCGCGCCAGCCAGCTAGCGGCCTTGCAGCTCGCGGATGCGCCGGGCCAGGATCTCGGCCGCGAGCTCGTGCCCGCCGGCGTTCCAGTGGTTGTCCTGCACGTAGTACAGGCGGCCCCCGTCGCCGAGCTCGGCCGCGACGCGGCGGTACTCTTCGGTCGGCTCGATGCAGTCGAGGCGGTAGTTCGCGCAGATCTCGTCGAAGCGTTGCTTGACGCGGGACGGGTCGAGCTGGTCCTGCGGCAGACCCAGGCGGGCGAGGATCGGCGCCCAGTCCTGCTCGTAGACCACGCCCTTGAACGGGATGTGGAAGACGATCAGCTTCGCGCCGGCCTCGTTCGCGACCTCGTTCATGCGCTCGAGGATCGCGCCGGTCATGCGCCAACCGTTCATCGTCGCGGGCGGCTCTTCTTTCTGGAAGACGCTGAGCTCGTCGGCGACGCGCGGGCCGCCGTTGTCGTCGTCGTCCTCGTCGCGCGGCGAGACGAGGCCGAGCGCGGTCGCGGCGCGGCGCAGCCCGGGCGAGTTCTCGAGCGCGAGCGAGAAGAGGGCGTAGATCTTCGAGTTGGCGCGAATCCAGTGCTTGAGGCCGCGTCCGGTCTCGCGCTTTTTCTTCTTCGGGCGCGCGTCGGGGACGGGCACGTTGGTCAGCTTGAGCTCGCCGTTCTCGAGCACGTACGCAGGCTTCTCGCCGCGCCAGTACTTCGACTGGCCGTTGAACCAGACGTCGTTCATGTAGAACATCACCACGACGACGTCCGGCTGGTACTTGACGCCCTCCGACTCGAGCCAGATCAGCTCCTGGTCGGTGCTGTAGCCGGCGGTGCCGAGCGCGATGACCTCGTAGCGCCGCGACGGATCCTGCTCGGAGAGCAGCTTCTCGAGGCGCTCGGAGACGCGGTCCTCGAGGTTCACCGAGTATCCCTCGATGAAGGAGTCGCCGAGGATCACGACGCGGTACGTGCCCGGCGGCTTCTCGTACGAGCGCTCCGGGCCGCGGAAGCCGCGCGAGTTGTACTGCAGGTGGACGTCGTACTCGTCGGTCGAGAACCAGCCGTCGGCGTTCGGCACGTTGCGCCAGCCGCGCTGCGGGTCGTGCTCGACGTAGAAGCGCTGATGGCTGGTCTTGGTGCGCGGGTACCCGACGACGTGCAGCACGACCTCGAGCAGCAGCACGGAGACGAGGATCGAGAACGCGGCGGCTGCGAGGCCTGGCAGGATGGAGCGGGCTCGGCTCATGGGTGGGAACTCGTATCAGAAGGCTGGCGGCGGGAGCGATGGACGATGCCCGGGCGCGCCGCCCCGGTCAATGCAGATCCTGACGGGAGACCCCGCGACCGCCGCTCGGCTGTGCCGAACCCCATAGCGACGCGCGGGCCGTGCGATGCCGAGCCCCGGCGACGCAGAAGCGTGCTTGTCCACGCAGTGCCGGTCGGGTAGCTTCCTGAGACTTGCTCGCGCCCACCCCAGCGACCCGTCTTCGAAATTTCGTACGCAGGGATTAGCTGATGTACATCCTCGGCCTCTCCTTCTATTACCACGACAGCGCGGCCGCTCTGGTCCACGACGGAGTCGTCGTGGCCGCCGGCGAGGAGGAACGCTTCTCGCGCGTGAAGCACGACAGCCGCTTCCCGTCGCTCGCGGTGGACTTCGTGCTGAAGAAGGCCGGCATCACCATCCACGACGTCGACTACGTCGTCTTCTACGAGAAGCCGTTCCTGAAGTTCGAGCGCCTGCTCAGCACCGCGTTCGCGACCTTCCCGCGCTCGCACCGCGTGTTCACCGAGTCGATGCGACGCTGGGTGACGGACAAGCTTTGGATCAAGCCGCTGATCCGCGAGAAGCTCGGCGTCGACCCGAAGAAGATCCTGTTCTGCGAGCACCACATGTCGCACGCGGCGGCGTCGTTCTTCTGCTCGCCGTTCGACGAGGCGGCGATCATCACGGTCGACGGCGCGGGCGAGTGGTCGACGGGCACGGTCGGCGTCGGACGCGGCACGAAGATCGAGCTCGAGCAGGAGGCGCGCTTCCCGCACTCGCTCGGCCTCCTGTACTCGGCGTTCACCGCGTACTGCGGCTTCGAGGTCAACGAGGGCGAGTACAAGCTCATGGGCATGGCGCCCTACGGGCAGCCGCGCTACGTCGACCGCGTCAAGAAGATGATCAAGATCGGGTCGGACGGCTCGTACTGGCTCGACCTCGACTACTTCGCGTTCCACTACTCGCCGGACAACACGCTGTCGCCGAAGTTCTCGGAGGTGATGGGGCGGCCGCCGCGCGATCCGTCGCTCGGCGACAAGTCGCTCGACCCGTTCTACTGCGACGTCGCGTCGTCGATTCAGCACGTCACCGAGGAGATCATGATCGCGCTCGCGCGCAACGCGCGGCGCAAGACGGGTCTCAAGAACCTCTGTCTCTCGGGCGGCGTCGCGCTGAACTCGGTCGCGAACGCCAAGGTGCTGCGCGACGCGGGCTTCGAGCAGATCTACGTGCCGCCCGCGCCGGGCGACGACGGCGGCGCGATCGGCGCGGCGCTCTGGGCGTACCACCACCTGCTCGGCAAGCCGCGCGTCGCGGCGCTCGGCCACGCCTACCTCGGCTCCGAGTACTCCGAGAGCGAGATCGGCGACTTCCTCAAGGAGTACGACCTCAACTACACCCACATCGACGACGACGAGCGCTTCTTCGAGCGCGTCGTCGACGATCTCACCTCGGGCAAGGTCTGCGGCTGGTACCGCGGACGCTTCGAGTGGGGGCCGCGCGCGCTCGGTGCGCGCTCGATCATTGCCGACCCGCGGCGCGCCGAGATGAAGGACATCGTGAACGCCAAGATCAAATTCCGCGAGGCGTTCCGTCCGTTCGCGCCGAGCGTGCTCGGCGAGCGCTGCGAGGAGTACTTCGAGCTGCCGAACGCGATGTCGCACTACCCGGCGCGCTTCATGCTCTACGTGGTGCCGGTGTGCGAGGACAAGCGCGACGTGATCCCCGCGATCACCCACGTCGACGGCTCGGGCCGTCTGCAGACGGTGATGAAGGAGACCAACCCGGCCTACCACCGGATGATCGAGCTCTTCGGCGAGGCGACCGGCGTGCCGGTGATCCTCAACACGAGCTTCAACCTGAAGGGCGAGCCGATCGTCGAGACGCCGCTCAACGCCTTCAACACCTTCACGCGCTCGGAGATGGACGTGCTCTACCTCGGCAACTTCGTGGTCGAGCGCGCCGCGAAGCGCAAGATCGTCGAGGACTCGCGCTTCGTCCTGCGCCACGAGGGCGATTCGGTCGTCGCGATGGTGTCCTGACCGGGCGCTCGCCGACGGCGAGCCCCGGTTCCGCCGGTCGCGCGGCTAGGCGGGGCGTCCCGCGCGGCGCGCGGCGATGCGCGCGTCGGCGGCGGCCCAGCCGGCGTCGAGCTCGCGTCCCGGCGTGTCGAGGTCGATCAGCACCGGCGCGTGGTCGGACGGCGTCGGCTTGCCCTTGCGCGCCTCGCGGTCGATCTCGGCCCACACGACCCGCGGCGCGACGCTCTCGCTGACCAGCAGGTGGTCGATGCGCATGCCGAAGTTCTTCTGGAAGCAGCCGGCGCGGTAGTCCCACCAGCTGAAGCGTCCCGGCTGCGGGTGGTGCATGCGGTAGGCGTCGCGCAGCCCGAAGGCGCAGAGCCGCGCGAAGGCCTCGCGCTCGCGCTCCGAGACGTGCGTGCCGCCGTGGCAGGCGCTCGGATCCCAGACGTCCTCGTCGGTGGGCGCGACGTTGAGGTCACCGCCCAGCACGAGCGGCTCGTCGGGCGAGCGCGTCTCGCGCAGCCAGCGCACGAGGCGCTCGAACCACGCGAGCTTCGCCGCGTAGAACGGCGAGTCGACGGCCCGGCCGTTCGGCGCGTACACCGAGATCACCCGCACCCCGCCGCACACCGCCGAGATCATGCGCGCCTCGCGCAGCGGCTCGTCGTCCGGCACGTCCGGCGTGCCATCGGGACGCAGCTCGACGCCGAAGTTCGTCACCACGTCCGCGATGCCGACCTTGCTCGCGATCGCGACGCCGTTCCAGCGTCCCTCGCCGTGGTGCGCGAGCTCGTAGCCGCGCTCGGCGAACTCGGCGACCGGCGCCGCCTCGTCGGTGCACTTGGTCTCCTGCATCAGCAGGACGTCGGGCTCGGCGCGCTCGAGCCACCACCAGACCTTCTCGAGGCGCGCCTTGAGCGAGTTCACGTTCCAGGTCGCGATGCGCATCCCGTCGTTCGTAGCACGCGACGCGACGTCGCAGAGAGCGCTCGCGTCAGTCCGCGTTCGCGGACGGCGGCGACGGCTGCGGCGCGGCGGCCCCGCGCAGCGTCGACGGCGAGAGCAGGCGCATCGTCGCGTAGCGCAGCGCGCCGTAGGCGAACGAGAAGCCGTTGTAGAGGTGGTAGAGCAGGTGGAACGGGATCGCCGCGAGCGCGAACGGACGGCCACGCTTCGCCGCGAGGAAGAGGTAGAACTGGTTGTTCAGCGCGATGATCGCGCCGAGCACCGCGAAGCAGGCGAACACCACCGGGTCGCGCGGGAAGTGCGCGATGGTCAGCGCCACGGTGAGCAGGAAGAAGCCGGCGAAGAACAGCGTCGTGCGCCGACGCTCGGGCGAGCCGCGGCGGTATGCGTAGCGGTGCCGCAGGAAGAGCAGCACGTAGGCGAGGAACAGCGGCAGCGCGAGCGCCGGCATGCCGTACCAGAAGCCGAGCGCGACGATCGTCGCCATCGTCAGCCCGACGAAGAGCGCGCCGCGCTGCGAGTCGCTCGGCGACGCCGCCTCGAGCCAGTAGCGCGAGAGCTGCAGGAAGAGCAGGGCGAAGAGCGGCGTCAGGAACGCGCCGCCCCAGCGCACGGCCGCGAACGCCGTCATGCCGAGGAGCACGAAGACCAGCGCGACGCTGACCCGCTGGCTCAGGTGCAGGTTGAGGTCGTTCGGCATGTTGCGGTCGCGCAGGATGAGCTCGGTCCACGGCACGCCGCGGTCGAAGATGTCGGACTTGAGGAGCCCCCAGAAGGTCCAGCGCTTGAGATGCTTGACGGTGAGCGACGGGTCGAGCTCGATCTTGCGACCGGCGCGCACCAGCCGGTAGCCGAGCTCGATGTCCTCGATCGCGGGACGCTTGTAGGACTCGTCGAAGCCGCTGTGCGCGAGCAGCACGTCGCGCCGGATGGCGCCGCAGCCGCTCCAGAAGGTGCTCGCCCGCCGCCGGCCGCGGTGGTGCACGAAGGCGTGCATCAGATTCTTGTACTGCGACAGGAAGTCGGGAGAATGCGGGTCGTCGTCGTAGGAGCCGATCAGCGCGTCCAGCGTCGGGTCGGCGGCGAAGGACGCGGCGACCTTGGCGACCGAGCTCGGCTCGACGCAGACGTCGGCGTCGATGAAGAAGACGACGTCGCCGCGCGCGTGCCGGGCGCCGAGGTTGCGCGCGTGCGCCGGTCCGCGGCGCCCGCCGGTCGAGAGCACGGTCGCGCCGTGACGCGCGGCGATGGCGGCGGTGTCGTCGGTCGAGCCGTCGTCGACCACCAGGCACTCGAGCGGCGCCACGGTCGAGCGCGCGAGGTGCGTGAGGCAGGCGTCGAGGAAGGGCGCGGCGTTGTACGCCGGGATGACGACCGAAATCGACGGTTGCAAGCGCCTTCCCCTCTTCTCGCTCGGGCAGGAAGCTAAAGCGCGACCGACGCTCGATTGCAAGGTGCGCGTCAGGTCGATAGCTCGCGCGCATGCCGCCACGACCGCGGTCGCTCGCCGCAGCCTGCTTGACGATCGCCGCCTTCGCCGCGCTGATCGTCGCGCGGAATCCCGACGCGCTCTTCACGCCGCAGTTCTGGGCCGAGGACGGCTGCGAGTGGTACGCGCGCGCCCACAACTCGGGCGCGCTGCGCAGCCTGGTGCAGCCCTTCGGCGGCTACCTGCAAACGTACCCGCGGCTGGTCGGGATCCTGAGCGTCGCCCTGGGCCTGCGGCACGCGCCGCTGGTCATGGCGCTGTGCGCCCTCGCGGTGCAGGCGATCGTGCCGGCGTTCTTGATGTCGAGCCGCTTCGAGTCGGTCGTTCCGGGGCGGCTGCGCCGCCTCGCGCTCGCGCTGGTCCTGCTCACGGCGCCGAACCTCTACGAGGTGCACCTGAACGTCAGCAACTCGCACGTCCACCTCGCGCTGCTCGCCTTCCTGGTGGTGATCGCGCCGCCGGCCGCGTCGCGGGGCTGGCGCGCGTTCGACGTCGGCGTGCTGCTGCTTTCGGGCGTGAGCGGACCGTTCTGCGTCCTGCTGCTGCCGGTGGCGGTCGTCGCATGGCTGCACGACCGCGAGCGCTGGAGCCGCGTGCGGCTGCTGTGTGTCCTCGTGCCGGCCCTGGTCCAGCTGCGTCTGCTCTACGGCGTGCCCGGCAGCAGCCGGATCGGCTGGCAGCCGGACCTCGGCGCGTCGCTCGTGGGGCTGCTCGAGATCCTCGGCGGTCAGATCTTCGTCGGCGGGCTGGTCGGCGTGGACGCCTACGCGCGGCTCCACGAGACCGCCTGGGGCGGGCACGCCTGGCTCCCCGCCGTGCTCGGCGCGCTCGGGCTCGCGTTCCTCGTCCGCGCCGTGCTCGTGACCCGCAGCTTCGCGCTGCGCGCCCTCCTGATGTTCGCGGGGCTGCACCTCGCGGCGGCGCTGCGCAGCCCGTTGATCTTCGGAGAAGGACGGCCGTGGGAGCTCCTGCAGCGGCCGTACGCCGGCATGCGCTACTACTACTTCTCGATCCTCGCCTACCTGGCGACGCTGCTCTGGACCGCGGTCGCGGATCGCAGCCGCGCGCTGCGCGTGGTCGCGTGCGGCTTGCTCGCCGTGCTGCTCGTGACCGGGATCCCGGCGGACTTCGCGCTGCCGCGTCAGCCGGATCTGCGCTTCGCCGAGCAGGTGGCGCGCTTCGAGGCGGCGCCGCTGCGCGAGCGGGTCGAGCTGCGCATCACGCCGCCGCCGTGGACGATGACCATCGTCAAGCGTCGGCGGTCGTTCCGCTGGTGGTGAGCGGTGCGCTACGCGGCGCCGCGCAGCAGGTCCGAGTACGACGTCGCGAGCAGGTCCGCCGCCTCGACGCCGAAGGCGCGCATGAGCTCCTCGCACTGCGCGCGCAGCGTCTCGAGCGGACGGTCGCCGCGCTCGTCGATCGCCTCGATCTCGACGAAGGTGCCGAGGCTCTCGACCTCGTCGAGGTGGATCTTGACGTTGTCGAGGAAGAAGATCTCGCGCCGCTTGTCGACCACGACGTCGACGCCGAGCGCGCGCTCGAGGATGGTCTTGAGCGGCGAGCCGGGCTCGGTCGGGAGCAGCGTCACCTGCGAGAGCTTCGGACCGCGCTCGTCCGAGCGCTGGTAGTGGATGAGCGCGTTCTCGATCGTCCCCTCGCGGAGCTTCAGGCGGCCGTGCGCGACGCGGAAGTAGGTGTCGATCTGGCGGTCGAGGCCGACGCGGCGCGCGCCGCGCCGCTCGAGCTCGGCGCGGACGCGACCGTGGTCCGCGCAGCGCGCCTTGATCTCGACGTTTCGGCGGCTCCCGCCGTCGCTCATGGTGCAGTCGATTCGCTGCAGTACCCGACCGATGGCCGCAGCGCGTGGCTTGCGGCAGCTCCGCAGACCGGCTGATTTTTCCCGGGAATCCGCGAGCTTCCCGAGTGGCATGCGAGTTGCCGTCGCTCGGCCCCGGCGGCTGCGCTAAGCCTGTCTTCTCGGCGCTCCGCGAGGAAGCACGACATGATGGCAGTCATCGGGTTCATCGTCGCCTTGATCCTCTTCAAGCATTTCTCGAGGCGGCTCAAGCACTACCGCCGGATGACGCTCGATGGCGACCTGGAGGAGGCGATGCCCTACGCGACGAGCTGGCACCGCGAGTGGGAGCGCCACTGGGCGGAGAAGTTCCGTCGGCACGAGGAGCGCCGCGCCTGGTGCATGGCGCACCACGGTCGGCGCAAGTCGAAGTCGAAGCGCAAGCGGGGCTGGCACGATTGGTACGACGACGAGGAGGTGCGCGTCGGCGCGCTCGACGGGGCGGCCAACGGCTCGCCTGCGAGCGAGCGCGTCGCCGAGACCGGCCACGACGCCAAGCCCGCCGCCGCGAGCAAGCGCGACGAGCGCAGCACGCCCGAGGCCGCGATCCTGAAGCGCGCGCGACGCCGCGCCGCGGCCGAGGTCAGCTTCTACGGCCACCTGATGAGCTACCTCGGCGTGATGGCGTTCCTCGCGCTGATCAACATCCTGACGACGCGCTACCCGTGGTTCCTGTGGCCCGCGCTCGGCTGGGGCATCGGGCTCTTCGCGCACTACATGGCGGTGTTCGGCTCGCGGACGCTCAAGGAAAAGTACTTCTACCCGGCCGTCGAGCGTGAGGTGCGCCGCGAGACCGCCAACGTCCGCACCGAGAAGCAGGCGAGCATCGACGAGCTCTCGGCGACCATCGCGCACGAGATCCGCAACCCGATCGCCGCCGCGAAGAGCCTCGTCCAGCAGATGGGCGAGGACCCGCGCTCGGTCGAGAACGTGCAGTACGCGCAGGTCGCGCTCGAGGAGCTCGACCGCGTCGAGAAGTCGATCTCGCACCTGCTGCGCTATGCGAAGGAAGAGGACCTCGAGTTTGCGCCGACCAACCTCGCGAGCGTGGTCGACGCGGCGCTCACCGAGATGCGCGCCAAGCTCGACGCCGCGCAGGTCGCGGTCGCGCGCAACTACATCGGCGGCCCGACGATCGTCGGCGACGCCGGCAAGCTGCGTCAAGTAT
Organism: Candidatus Binatia bacterium; assembly: GCA_036563615.1. Taxonomy (NCBI): domain Bacteria; phylum Candidatus Binatota; class Binatia (SeqCode); species Binatia bacterium. Next base: position 20,510 of record DATCMB010000007.1, on the reverse strand, counting down.
TCGCCAACATCATCGACAACGCGATCGACGCGCTGGCCCCCGTCGAGCACGAGCGCAGGGTCGACCTGTTCATCGAGAACGGCATCCCGAACCGCGCGCGGGTGCGCATCCGCGACAACGGCATCGGGATCCCGAAGGAGAAGATGGATCGGATCTTCAACCCGTTCTTCACCACCAAGGAGAAGGGGACGGGTCTCGGCATGGCGATCTCGAAGAAGATCGTCGAGGCGCACGAGGGCGCGATCGACGTGCTCAGCGAGCCGCAGCGCGGCACCGAGTTCATCGTCACGCTGCCGCTGCCGCACTGAGGGCCGCGATGCAGGGAAGAGTTCTCATCGTCGACGACGAGAAGGCCCTCGTGCTGGCGATCAAGGGTCTGCTCGTCAAGGAAGGCTACCAGGTCGAGACCGCCTACAGCGGCGAGGACGCCGTCAAGCTGATCGAGACCGGCAGCTTCCACGTCGTGATCACCGACCTGAGCCTGGGCGGGATCAGCGGTCTCGAGGTGCTCGAGCGCGCGCGCGCGATCGATCCCGACCTCGCGGTGATCATGATCACCGCCTACGGCTCGGAGAAGGTCGCCGTGCAGGCGATGAAGATGGGCGCGGCCGACTACCTGCCGAAGCCGTTCGACAACGACGAGCTGCGCGTCGTCGTGCGTCGCGTGATGGAGACCGCGCTGCTCAAGCGCGACCACCGCCGGCTGCTCGAGCAGGTGCAGAGCGCGTACGGCTTCGAGCAGATCGTCGGCACGAGCCCGGTGATGCAGCGGATCTTCGCGACCATCGACAAGGTCGCCGACACCGACGTTACGGTGCTGATCCGCGGCGAGAGCGGCACTGGCAAGGAGCTGGTGGCGAACGCGCTGCACTACCGTAGCCCGCGCCGCTCGAAGCCCATGATCAAGATGAACTGCGCGGCGCTCAACCGCGAGCTCGTCGAGAGCGAGCTCTTCGGCCACGAGAAGGGCGCGTTCACCGGCGCGGTCACGCGGCGCGAGGGCAAGTTCGAGGCGGCGAACGGCGGCACGCTGTTCCTCGACGAGGTCGGCGACATGCCGCTCGAGACGCAGGCCAAGCTGCTGCGCGCGATTCAGGAGAAGGAGTTCGAGCGCGTCGGCGGCAACCAGCCGATCAAGGTCGACGTGCGCCTGATCGCGGCGACCAATCACGATCTGGAAGAAGCCGTGCGCCGCGGCCGCTTCCGCGAGGACCTCTACTACCGGCTGCGCGTCGTCGAGCTGGTGATCCCGCCGCTCGCCGAGCGGCGCGAGGACATCCCGCTGCTGATCGACCATTTCCTCAAGCAGGCGGCGCAGCGCTTCAAGCGCGAGCCGAAGCCGCTCTCGGGCGACGCGCTGCGCGCATGCTTGACGCACGAGTGGCGCGGCAACGTACGCGAGCTGCGCTCGGCGGTCGAGCAGGCGCTGCTGCTCGCGTCGGGGCCGGAGATCACCGCGGCGGACCTGCTGCCCGCGTCGTCCACGAGCGGCGCGTCGCCCGCGCGCTCCGCGGCCGTCAACGGCGACGGCGCGTCCGCGCACGCGGCGAACGGAGCTTCCGACCCCGCCGCGATCTGGGGCGCGCGCTCGTTCCGCGAGGCCAAGGAGAAGCTGATCTACGACTTCGAGCGCCGCTTCCTGCTCGATGCCCTGCGGCGCAACGGCGGCAACATCACGCGCGCCGCCGAGGAGATCGGCATGTACCGCCAGAGCTTCCAGCAGAAGATGCGCGAGCTCGGCATCACCCCGGACGACGCGGTCTAGGCCGCGCGCCCGCGCACCACGTACGCACGCTGCGCGCCGCAGTCGGGCGCGCCGGCTTTCGCTGGAAAGGAGCGAACGATGGGATTCGTGTCTCGACTCTACAACCTCGTCCGCGGCGCCCTGTCGAACTGGATGGGCGGCCGCGAGCAGAAGAATCCGGCCGCGGTCTACGAGGCCGCGATCCAGCAGCGCCTCGAGCAGTACGTCACGCTGCGCCAGGCGACGGCCGGCGTGCTCTACATGCGCAGCAAGCTCGCGCGCGATCTCGAGCTCAAGGCGTCGGCGCTCAGATCGCTGAACCGCGAGCTCGACTACGCCGTCGAGCACGACCACGACGACGTCGCGCTGGCGCTGATCTCGCGTCGCGAGGCGCTGTCGGCCGAGGTCAAGCGCGTCACCGACGAGCTCGCGGACCTCAACCGCGAGGCCGAGGCGGCGAAGAAGAACCTGATCGCCTTCCAGGGCGAGGTCGCGCGGCTGCGCGAGGAGAAGGCGCGCACGCTCGCGCGGCTCGCGAACGCGAAGGCGCGCCTGCGTCTGCAGGAGACGATCAAGGGCCTCTCGCCCGACGCCGACATCCAGGCGCTCGAGGAGGTGCGCGCGCACGTCGAGCGTCTGGTCGCCGAGGCGCAGGTGAGCCGCGAGGTCTCCGACGTCGAGCTCGAGCGCAAGCTCGAGTGCATCCGCGAGGCCGAGGCGACCACCGCGGCGCGCGCGCAGCTCGAGGAGATGAAGCGCGCGCGCAAGCGCTCGCTGGTCCCGCTCGACCTGAAGGACGGCGCGGCGGTGCAGGCCGCAGCGTCCTGAGCGGCGTCAAGCGCCGATCTGCTCGGGGCGTCGGCATTGCGGCGCCCCGAGCGGCGCTCCGGAACGACTCCCGAGTCGTGTCAAGGCGGCGCCTCCGCCCGCGCGGCCATTTTCGCCGACCCGCGTTGCCTCCCGATCCGTCCGGGCCATGATGGAGACAGCCAGAAGGAGGCGCCCATGCAGGCAAAGGATCAGGGACCGTCGCCGTACGTGGTCGACATCGAGGAGACGACCCTCGCCAACGCGAACTTTCGCACCGCCGCCTGGACCGGGAAGCACTTCCAGCTCACCTTGATGACGATCCCACCCGGCGGCGAGGTCGGGCTCGAGGTCCATCCGGACACCGACCAGTTCCTGCGCCTCGAGCAGGGCAGGGCCAAGGTGCTGATGGGCCGCGCGAAGAACGAGCTGTCGCGCACCTGGCAGGCCGAGGCGGACTGGGCGATCATCGTGCCCGCCGGCACCTGGCACAACATCGTCAACATCGGCGACGAGCCGCTGAAGCTCTACTCGATCTACGCGCCGCCGCACCATCCGCACGGCACGGTGCACGCGACGTACGAGGACGCGATGGCCGCCGAGGCCGAGGAGCACTGACGCAGAAAGTCCAGGGCGGGGCGCGCCGGCGAGGCGTCCCGCCGTCGCGCCGCCCGGCGCGGGCAAGGAAGAGCGTCTCGCCTAGAGGAGCGTCCCCGCCAGGATCACGCTCGCGAGCCCGAAGTAGATCAGGATGCCGCACACGTCGACCAGCGTCGCGACGAACGGTGCGGACGCGCTCGCCGGGTCGAAGCCGAGCTTGCGCAGCACGAACGGCAGCATCGATCCGGCGAGCGTGCCCCAGGTCACGACGCCGACCAGGCTCACCGCGACCGTGAGGCCGACCAGCACGTAGTGCTCGCCGTACGTGTTCAGGTACGCGCCGCCCAGCACCACGCGCAGGAAGCCGAGCGCGCCGAGGATCCCGCCGAGCGCGAGCCCCGAGAGGAGCTCGCGCCGCACGACGCGGTACCAGTCGCGCAGCCGGATCTCGTCGAGCGCCATCGCGCGGATGACGAGCGTCGTCGCCTGCGAGCCCGAGTTGCCGCCGCTCGAGATGATCAGCGGGATGAACACCGCGAGCACGATCGCGCGCTCGAGCTCGCTCTCGAAGTACGCCATCGCGGTCGTGGTCAGCATCTCGCCGAGGAACAGCACCGACAGCCAGCCGGCGCGCTTGCGGATCATGCTGAACAGGCCGACGTCGAGGTACGGCGCGTCGAGCGCTGCGGTACCACCGATCTTCTGGATGTCCTCGGTGGCCTCCTCCTGCACGACGTCGACGATGTCGTCGACCGTGACGATACCCTTGATGCGTCCTTCCGTGTCGACGACCGGGATGGCCGCCAGGTCGTGGCGCGCGAAGAGCTGGCTCACGTGCTCCTGGTCCATCTCCTCGGGCACGGTGACGATGTCGGTGCGCATCACCTCGCGCACGCGCTGCTCGGGACGCGCGGCGAAGAGCTCGCGGAAGGTCACCACGCCGAGCAGGCGCTGCTCCGCGTCGAGCACGTAGACGTAGTAGATGTACTCGATGCGCTCGCGCGCCTGGCGTCGCAGGTAGGCGATCGCCTCGTCGACGCTCATGTCCGGCCGCACGCGCGCGTACTTCGGGTTCATCAGACCGCCGGCGCGGTCCTCGGCGTAGGCGAGGAGCCCCATCAGCTCCTTGCGCGTGCTCTCGTCGAACAGCGACAGCAGGCGCTCGCGCTCGGGCTCGGGGAACTCCTGGATCAGGTCCGCGGCGTCGTCGAGCGGCAGCAGGCGCAGCCAGGAGCGGCGCTGGACGTGCGGCAGCTCGGCGAGCAGCTCGGCCTGCTCGCGCGAGCTCAGCGAGAGGAAGAAGTCCTCGGCGATCGCACGGTCGAGCAGGCGGAAGCCCTCGACACGGTCGTCGTGCGAGAGCAACCCCCACGCCTCGTGCAGCTCTTCGGGGGAGAGCCGATCGTCGGCTTCCTGCAGGTTCGCCTGCGAGGACATCTCACCGACCTTGCCACACCGACCTACGGTGTAGAAGCCGAACGTGCGACGCCGAGCAGCGCCGCTCCGGACGGCGCGAGCAGCGGGCTCGCCCCGTGACGACGGAACATCAGCCGGCTCCCCCCTCGCCGCTCGCGGCCGCGGCGAGCAGCGCCGCGCCGAGCGAGCCCGCCGAGTCGCCGAGCCTGTTCTTGACGATCGGCGTGAGCAGCCGGTCGTTGAACACGCGCCGCGCCACCTCCGCGCGGCCGCGGTCGTAGAGCACGTCGAGGTTCGAGAGGCCGCCGCCCAGGACGACGACCGACGGATCGAGGATCGAGATCACGTTGGCGAGCGCGCGGCCGAAGCTTTCGAGGTAGCCGCCGAGGACCCGGGCCGCGATCTCCTCGCCGGCCGCCGCGCGGTCGGCGATCTCGCGCACGCTCGCCGGCGCGCCGCCCGCCTCGCGGTAGGCGCGCTCGAGGGCCGGTCCCGAGAGCAGCGTCTCGACGCAGCCGCGCTGTCCGCAGTAGCACTCGGGGCCCTCGGGATCGATGGCGTGGTGGCCCCACTCCCCGGCGATGTGCTGCGGGCCGGACCAGAGCTGCCCGCGCATCACGATCCCGCCGCCCACCCCCGTGCCGAGGATCACGCCGAACACGACCTCGTACCCGCGACCGGCGCCGGCGAGCGCCTCGGCGAGGACGAAGCAGTTGGCGTCGTTCTCGAGCCGCACCGGCAGCCCGAGCGCGCGCTCGAGGTCGGCGAGCAGCGGCCTGCCGTTCAGGCACGTCGTGTTCGAATTCTTGAGCGTGCCGTCCTGCGTGAGCGCGCCCGGCGTGCCGATCCCGACGACGCGACAGTCGGGGATCATCGGCAGGAAGTCGCGCACCATGTCGACGACGCGGTCGACGATGTGCTCGTAGCCGCGTTCGCGCTCGGTCGGGATGCGCTTGCGCGCGACGATCGACAGGTCGTCCTCCAGGACGACGCCCTCGATCTTGGTCCCGCCGAGATCGATGCCGAGCGTGCGTGCCATCCTGTGCTCGACGTGCGACTAACGGCGGTGAGCGCCGCGTTCAACCGCCGCCCGTTGCTTCGCGCGCGCGCATGCCGAATCGTCGCGGGAACGGCTGCATTCCATCCGCACGGAGGCACGCGATGATCGATCACCTGGGGATTTCCGTCTCGGACTTCGAGCGCAGCAAGCGCTTCTACCAGGCGGCGCTCGCCCCGCTCGGCTACCAGCTCGTGAAGGAGTACGCCGGCATCGCCGCCGGCTTCGGCGCGGACGGCAAGCCCGACTTCTGGATCGCGCCCGGCACCCCGACGGCGGGTCTGCACGTCGCCTTCACGACCCGCGATCGGAAGACCGTCGACGCCTTCTACGAGGCCGCGATCGCGGCCGGCGGGCGCGACAACGGCAAGCCCGGCGTCCGCGCGCAGTACCACCCCAACTACTACGGCGCGTTCGTCCTCGACCCCGACGGCTACAACGTCGAGGCCGTGTGCCACGAGGCCGTCTCGTGACGCCGTCCGCGGCAGGCGGCGAGCGCACGCTCGAGGTCCTCGGCCTCGACCACCTGTACGTCTCGGTCGCCGACTTCTCGCGCTCGGAGGCGTTCTACGACCGCCTCATGCGCTACCTGGGCTTCCGCAAGGGCGACAGGCAGATCGCCGGCGAGCCGCACGCGCACTACTTCAACCGCGTCCTGCAGCTCTCGATCCGCCCGGCGCGCGGCGGACGCGTCGGCCACGATCCGTACGCGCCCGGGCTGCACCACGTCTGCTTCCAGGTGCCGGACCGCGCGTCCGTCGACCACGCGTGCGCGACGCTGCGGAGCTGGGGCGTCGACGCTTCCGAGCCGCGCGTCTGGCCGGAGTACAACGACGACTACTACGCGACCTTCTTCTCCGACCCCGACGGCATCCGCCTCGAGATCGTCGCGCGCTCGAAGTACCGGCGGGCGATCGCCGAGCGGTTCGGCGAGTTCCGCGTCTTCCTGAACCCGCTGCAGGAGCTCCGGGAGCGCACGGGACGGCGCTGAGCGAGCTCGGGGGCCGCCCGTCGCTCACGACGTGCGCGGCAGAGCGCCGAGCGACGCGAGGAACTCGCACGTCCGCTGCCACATCGGCTCGAGCACCTCGATGAGCTCGTGTCCCGCGTCGAAGACGACGAGCTCGCGGTTCGCGCGCGCGGCGGCGAACGGCTCGATCGCGTCGAGCGGCACCGACTCGTCGCGCCGCCCGGCGAAGACCAGCGCGGGGCAGGGCGGGTCGGGCTGTGCGGGGTAGCGCCGTGCCTCGTCGACGACGTCGATCGACAGCGGCTCCTCGCGGTTGGTTGCATAGTGGAAGACGCGCAGCTCGTCGCTCGCGCGCCACTGCGCCATGGCTTCGGCACCGAGCCGTCGCTGCCAGCGCTCGACGAAGCCGAACGCCGGCGCGAGCAGGACGAGCCCGGGGATGCGCGCGGGATGGCGCTCGGCGGCGAGCGCCGCGAGGTAGCCGCCGAGGCTCGAGCCCAGGAGGATCGTCTGCTCTGCTTCGTCGAGCAGCTCTTCCACCACCGCGAGCTCGCCACCGATCGTCATGCGGCGGAAGTCGGGTGCGAGGTCGGGGATCGCGAGCTCGACGCCGAGCTCGGCGAGCCGCGCGCGGAGGAACTGCGCCTTCGTACTGCCGGGTCCCGAGGCGAAGCCGTGCAGGTAGGCGAGCTGCGGGCGTGTCTGCTTCATCCGAGGCTCATCGCGCGTGCGCGTATCTCACGGCTCATCTCACGCGCCGGAACTTGACCAGCGTGATCTCGTCGCTGACCGGCACGAACGTCGCCTCGACCGGCATGCCGGCGTGGATCTCCTCGGGCGCGCAGTCGAGCACCTCGCTCACGAAGTGCACGCCCTCCTCGAGCAGCACGTCGACCACGTTGTAGGGCAGCTTGTGCTGGAACGCGGGCAGCGTCGGCCCGCGGACGATCGTCCAGGTGTAGACCGTGCCGCGGCCGCTCGCGCGCTCCCAGGCGAAGTCGCGCGACAGGCAGTGCGGGCACACCGGACGCGGGTAGTGGCGGAAGCGTCCGCAGCTCGTGCACTTCTGCAGCCGCAGCTCGCCGCGGCGCGCGGCCTCGTAGAACGGCGCGCTGTCGGGCGTCGGCTGCGGCAGGGGCGGCGTCGGCGAGGACAGCTCGGCGGACATCTCACAGCCTCCGCAGGATCACCGCGCCGGTCGGATCGGTGTTGGCACCGGCGACCAGCACGAGGTCGCAGCCCTCGACCTGCGAGGTCGAGGTGCCGCGGATCTGCCGCACCGCCTCGACGGTGTTGTTGAAGCCGTGGATGAACGCCTCCGAGAGCTGGCCGCCGTTGGTGTTGCACGGCAGCCGTCCGCCGCGCCACGCGAGGCCGCCGTTCTCGACGAACGGCCCGCCCTCGCCGCGCGGCGCAAAGCCGTACTGCTCGAGCGCGATGATCACCATCGAGGTGAAGAAGTCGTAGAAGAACGCGGCCTTGATCTCGTGCGGTCCGACGCCCGCCATCGCGTAGAGCTGGCGCGCGACGCGCACCGGAGACTCCTCGTCCCACGGACGCTCGAACAGCGTCGAGAGCCGGATGTGGTGCGAGCCCGCCGCCATCGCGCCCGCGCGGATCACCGCCGGCGGCTGGCGCAGGTCGCGCGCGCGCTCGACCGAGGTGACGATCATCGCCACCGCGCCGTCGGTTTCGATGTTGCAGTCGTAGAGCCGCAGCGGGTCGGAGATCATGCGCGAGGCGTGATGATCCTCGCGCGTCATCGGCGCGCGCATCACCGCGTTCGGGTTGCGCATCGCGTGCTCGCGAAACGCGATCGCGACGTCGGCGTACTGGTCGTCGTTCGTGCCGAACTCGATGCGATGGCGCATGCTGATCATCGCCATCTCCTGAAACGCCGAGACCAGCCCCTGCGGCACGTGCCACTGGTTGAGCCCGGGCAGCGTCGACGGCAGCTTCTCCCAGTAGCGTCCGCCCTGCTTCGGATCCTTGCCCCAGCTCGAGTGCTTGCCGCGCGCGCGCGAGCGGTAGACGAGGACCGTCTCGGCCATGCCCGACGCGATCGCGCTCGCCGCGACCACCAGCACCGACGCCGAGCCGCCGCCGCCCCACGCGGTGCCGGCGAAGAAGCGGAGCAGCGGGTTGCCGAGCACGGAGAGCAGCTGCTCCTCGTCGGTCTGCTCCATGTCGTAGCGCACGAGCCCGTCGATCTCGCGCGGCGCGATGCCCGCGTCCTCGCAGGCGGCGAAGATCGCCTCGACCGCCATCTCGTACTCCGACATGCCGAGGTGCTTCGCGAACCTCGTCTGGCCGATGCCGACGATGGCGGCCTTGTCGCGGATCGTGCGGTCGACGCTCATGTCGCCCGCACACTGGTTCATCGCGCGCGCGGGATCAATCCGGCGAGCGCGAGCGCCTTGGTGAGCAGCGACGAGCGGCCGACGCGGGCGAGCGCCGCGCGCGCGAACACCCGGCGCTCGGGTTTCGCGTTGCGTGCGGCGCGCGCGAGCCGAGCGGGCGTCGTGCGCCGCACGTAGACCTCGACCTCGAGCTGGCGGTGCAGGATCGCGTGGCGCACGACGCCGACGCTCGCGCCCTCGCCGCGCGCGTCCGGTCCGACCTGCGCGAGCGGCAGCCAGAGGTGCGGCAGGTGCGGGAAGGCGCCGCGCTCGAGCAGCACGCGACCCGCGCCGTCGTGCAGCAGCGTGAGCGCGACCCGCACGCGCTCGGGCGCGCGGCGCTCGCGCGGCGGCGGGTGCCGCTCGGCGACGCCGCGGGCGTGCGCGAGGCAGTGCGTGTGAACCGGACACGAGCCACACTGCGGCGCGCGCGGCCGGCACACGGTCTCGCCGAGCTCCATCAGCGCCTCGTTCCACTCGCCCGGGCGCGAGCGGTCGAGGAGCTCTGCGGCGAGCGTGCGGTGCGGCTCGAGGCGCGCGTCCGGACGTCCCAGGCAGGCGAGGCGCGCGAGCACGCGCGCGACGTTTGCGTCCACCGCGGCGTGCGGCAATCCGTAGGCGATCGACAGCACGGCAGCGAGCGTGTACGGGCCCACACCCGGCAGCGTTCGCGCGGCGTCGGCGTCGGCCGGAAACGTGGTCTCGCCGCGCGCGACGAGCGCGCGCGCCGCGCGGTGCAGGCTGCGCGCGCGCGTGTAGTAGCCGAGCCCCGACCACGCGGCGAGGACGCGCTCCTCGCTCGCGCGCGCGAGCGACGCGAGATCCGGGAAGCGGCGCAGGAAGCGCTCGTAGGCCGGGATCACGACCTCGACGCGGGTCTGCTGCAGCATCACCTCGGCGACCCAGACGCGGTACGGGTCGCGACGCACGCGCCAGGGCAGGGGGCGCGCGTGCGCGTCGTACCAGGCGAGCAGCGCCGCGCGCAGCGCGGGGACGTCGAAGGGCGGCCGTGCGACGTCTTGCGCAGAAGATGCGTCGGCAGCGCGAAGCGTCCGCGCGGCGTCGCGCTCGAGCGACGCGTCGGCATCGTGCGCCGACCGCGCGGCGCCGCGCGCAGGCGACGCCGCGGCGCCGCCCGCGTCGCTCACCAGGCGGTCCAGCCGCCGTCGACGAACACCGTCGTGCCGGTGACGAAGGTCGACGACGGCGCGGTCAGGAAGAGCAGCGCCGAGCGCAGCTCGTGCGGCTCGCCGATGCGCCCCATCGGCGTCAGCGTCTCGGCCTTGCTGCGGAAGCGCTCCTGCGTGAAGCCCTCGGCCGTCATCTCGGTCGTGAACCAGCCGGGTGCGAGCGCGTTCACCGTGATGCCGTACTGCGCCCACTCGACCGCGAGCTGACGCGTGACGTTGAGCAGCGCCGCCTTCGCCGCGCTGTAGGCCGGGCCGTGGTAGATCGGGTTCGCGCCGGCCGAGATCACCGACGTCACGTTGACGATCCGTCCGCCGCTGCCGCGCTCGATCATGCGCCTTCCGACCTGCTGGCAGAGCAGCCAGGCGGCGGTGAGATCGACGCGCAGGGTCGTGTCCCACTTGTCGCGCGGGAAGCGCTCCGAGCGTCCGATGAGCGCGATGCCGGCGTTGTTCACCAGGATGTCGACCGGCCCGAGGCGCTCCTCGCACTCGGGGACGATGCGCTCGACGTCGGCGTCGGAGGCGAGGTCGGCGGCGATCGGCTCGGCGCGCACGCCGCCCGCGCGCAGCTCGCTCGCGAGCGCTTCGAGCCGCTCGCGCCGGCGCGCGACCAGCGCCACGTCGGCGCCGGCGATGGCGAGCGCGCGCGCGAGCTCGACGCCGATGCCGGCCGAGGCGCCGGTCACGAGCGCGACCTTGCCGCGCAGGGAGAAGAGGTCGTCTAGCGTCTGCATGGCTTTCAACGTGACTTCTCGTGGCCGAGCGCCGCGGCGCCCGGGCTGCGTGTGGCATGTTTCACGGCCGGGGCTCGACCGCCGCCGGAGCGCGCGACGCCGATCCAGCTGAGCTGCCGGCCCGCGTTCGCGCCGTCGCGGCGGTAGGACGCGAACGGCCCGCCGCCGCACATCGTGCACGGACCGACGCGTGCGATCGCGTCCTGCGGCACGCCGGCCCGACGCAGGACGAGCGCGTTGATCGCGCGCAGGTCGAGGGTGCCCTTGCCTGCGCGCGGGCCGTCGCGCCACGCGGCCCACGTCTCGTCGCCGAGCGCCTGCGCGAAGCGCTCGGCGATCTCGCGCTCGATCTCGAAGCAGCAGCCGTCGATCGAGGGGCCGAGCGCCGCGCGCACGCGCTCCGGTGCGACGCCGCGCTCCGCGAGCGCGCGCACCCCGACCTCGGCGATGCCGGCGAGCGTGCCGCGCCAGCCGGCGTGCACCGCGGCCACCGCGCTGCCGTCGTCGGCGGTGAGCAGCAGCGGCACGCAGTCGGCGGTCGCGATCGCGACCGCGACGCCGGGGTGCGTCGTGAGCAGCGCGTCGGCCTCGCCCGCGGGCGACGGCGTGCGCCCGTCGGCGACGACGCAGGCCGTGCCGTGCACCTGCTTCGCGCGCACCAGGTGGAAGCCGTCCGCCACCGGCTGGTCCGCGGGTGCGAAGCCGTGCGGGATGCGCCCGCTCCAGCCGGGCACGCGCAGCTCGTCGTGCATCGCGCGCTCGCTCTAGCAGGCGTCGCGCGCGCTCGCGATCCCGCGCTCCGTCGGGCGTCGAGACGAGATATCAGCCCGATCTGCGTGACCGTCGCGCGGCAGACGGCTATCACTCGAAGGGCGGCATGACCGGCATGAGGCTCATCGACTCGCTGCTCGAGATCCGCTTCGCGGACGCGGTCGACATCCTCCTGGTCACGTTCATGCTCTACACGGCGGTGGTCTGGATCCGCCGCACGCAGGCCGCGCTGGTCGCGGGCGGCATCGTCATCCTCGCCGGGCTCTACATCGCCGCGCGCTCGATCGGGCTGCAGCTCACCGCCTGGCTCCTGCAAGGCTTCTTTGCGGTCTTCCTCATCATCCTCGTCGTCATCTTCCAGGAGGAGCTGCGGCAGCTCTTCGAGCGGCTCGCGCTGTTCAGCCTGCGCCGCAACCGTCGCGTGCAGACGCCGGCCAACGTCGCCGACATCCTGGTCGAGTGCGCGTCGGACATGGCGCGCGACCGCATCGGCGCGCTGATCGTGCTGCAGGGCGAGCAGCCGCTGCGCCGTCACGTGCGCGGCGGCATCGAGCTCGGCGCCAAGGTGTCGACGCCGCTTCTGAAGAGCATCTTCGACCCGCACTCGCCGGGGCACGACGGCGCGGTGATCATCGAGAACGACCGGGTCGCGACCTTTGCCGCGCACCTGCCGCTGTCGACCGACTTCCAGCAGCTCGCCGGCATGGGGACGCGGCACAGCGCGGCGCTCGGGCTCGCCGAGCTGACCGACGCGCTCTGCCTCGTGGTGTCGGAGGAGCGCGGGCGGATCTCGGTCGCGCAGGACGGCAAGCTGCGCACGCTGCGCGACGCGAACGAGCTCGCGCGCGTGCTCGCGGCGTTCAACGCCGCGCGCGAGCCGGCGCGCAGCCCGCGCCGCATCCTGCGTCGCATGCTGTTCGCGAACTGGGTCGAGCGCCTCGCGTCGCTCGCGGTGGTGCTCGGGCTCTGGCTGCTGTTCGTGCCCGGCTCGCGTCCGGCGGAGATGGTCCTCAAGGTGCCGGTCGAGGTGATCAACGTGCCGGTCGGCGCCACGGTCGAGAAGATGGAGCCCGAGGAGATCGAGGCGGTGTTCTCGGGGCCGCGGCGCGCGTTCGCGCTGCTCAACTCGCGCGACCTCGCGGTGACCGTCGACGCGAGTCGCTCGAAGCCCGGCCGCACGACGTTCACGATCTCCGAGGAGAACGTCCGCCACCCGCCGAACCTGGAGGTGCAGAGCTTCCGGCCGCAGCGGGTGCGGATCGCGCTCGCCGAGGTGCCGGCCGTCGAGGAGACGCCGGCCAACGACGGCAAGCGTGCCCAGAAGAAGAGCGGAGGATAGGCTGGCGCCGCGCGTGCGGGGCGGGCACGAGGACGAAGGGCCGCGAAGGAGGAGGTCGCCATGCAACCCCGGCATCTCGAGTGGGACACGCCCATGTACCGCCTGGCGGTCGCGCAGCTCGACCGGACCGCGGAGATCATGGGGCTGCAGGAGAACATCTGGCACCGCCTGCGCACCCCGCAGCGCGCGCACGTCGTGTCCTTTCCCTTCCGTCGCGATTCGTACAACGTGGTGGAGACGGTGTTCGGCTACCGCGTGCAGCACCTCACGACGATGGGCCCCACCAAGGGCGGGATCCGCTACGACGAGGACGTCGATCTCGGCGAGGTCACCGCGCTGGCGATGTGGATGTCGTGGAAGTGCGCGATCATGGCGCTGCCGTTCGGCGGCGCGAAGGGCGGTCTGCGCATCAATCCCAAGAACTTCTCGCCTGCCGAGCTGCAGCGCATCACGCGCCGCTACACCTCCGAGATCATCGACGTGATCGGGCCGGACCGCGACATCCCGGCGCCCGACCTCGGCACCGACGAGCAGGTCATGGCCTGGATCATGGACACCTACTCGCAGACCAAGGGCTACTCGGTGCCGGGCGTGGTCACCGGCAAGCCGCTCGAGATCGGCGGCTCGCTCGGGCGCAAGGAGGCGACCGGACGCGGCGTGGTGACCTGCATGATCGAGGCGTGCCGCCATCTCGGGATTCCGGTCGAGGGCGCGCGCGTCGTCGTGCAGGGCTACGGCAACGTCGGCTCGGTGTCGGCGCGGCTCGCGGCCGCGGCGGGCGCGCGCGTGGTCGCGGTGTCCGACGTCAACGTCGGCATCTACGATCCGAAGGGCCTCGACCTCGCCGCGGTCGACGCCTGGATGGCCGAGCGCCGGACGCTCGAGGGCTTCCCCGACGCCGACCGCGTGACGAACGCGGAGCTGCTCGAGCTGCCGTGCGAGGTGCTGATCCCGGCCGCGATCCAGAACCAGATCACCGGCGCCAACGCCGCGCGGCTGCGCTGCCGCCTCGTGGTCGAGGGCGCGAACGGTCCGACCAACCTCGAGGCCGACGAGATCCTGAACGGGCGCGGCATCTTCGTCGTGCCCGACATCCTCGCGAACGCCGGCGGCGTCACGGTGTCGTACTTCGAGTGGGTGCAGGGGCTGCAGCACTTCTTCTGGTCCGAGGACGAGGTGAATTCACGCTTGACGACGCTCATGCAGCGCGCGTTCGCCGAGGTGCTGGCGACCGCGCAGCAGCGCAAGGTCGACATGCGGACCGCGGCGCTGATCCGCGGCGTGAGCCGCATCGCCGAGGCGAAGCGGCGGCGGGGAATCTTCCCGTGAGGCAGGCGCATTCGGGAGTGCGGCGCCCGCCGAAGCCCGCCCGGCGGGTGCTGCCCGAGGAACCGCTCTGGTACCGCGACGCGATCTTCTACGAGGTGCGCGTCCGCGCCTTCTACGACAGCGACGGCGACGGCATCGGCGACTTCCGCGGCCTCGCCGAGAAGCTCGACTACCTGCAGGACCTCGGCGTCACGACGCTCTGGCTACTGCCGTTCTATCCGTCGCCGCTGAAGGACGACGGCTACGACATCTCGGACTTCACCTCGGTGCACCCCGACTGCGGGACGCTCGAGGACTTCAAGCACTTCCTGCGCGAGGCGCACCGGCGCGGCCTGCGCGTCGTCACCGAGCTGGTCATCAACCACACGTCGGACCAGCACCCGTGGTTCCAGCGCGCGCGGCGCTCGCCGCGCGGCAGCCGCTGGCGCGAGTACTACGTGTGGAGCGACACGCCGGACCGCTACCGCGAGGCGCGCATCATCTTCAAGGACTTCGAGCGCTCGAACTGGACCTGGGACGAGGTCGCCGGCCAGTACTACTGGCACCGCTTCTACTCGCACCAGCCCGACCTCAACTTCGACCACCCCGACGTGCGCAAGGCGGTGTTCCGCGTGCTCGACTTCTGGCTGAACCTCGGGGTCGACGGCCTGCGGCTCGACGCGATCCCGTACCTCTACGAGCGCGAAGGGACGAACTGCGAGAACCTGCCCGAGACGCACGCGTTCCTGCGCGAGCTGCGCGCGCACGTCGACCGCAACTACAGCGACCGCATGCTGCTCGCGGAGGCGAACCAGTGGCCGGAGGACGCCGTCGCCTACTTCGGCAACGGCGACGAGTGCCACATGGCGTTCCACTTCCCGGTGATGCCGCGCCTGTTCATGGCGCTGCACATGGAGGACCGCTTCCCGATCATCGACATCCTGCAGCAGACGCCGGAGATCCCCGAGACCTGCCAGTGGGCGCTGTTCCTGCGCAACCACGACGAGCTCACGCTCGAGATGGTGACCGACGAGGAGCGCGACTACATGTACCGCGTCTACGCGCACGACGCGCAGGCGCGCATCAATCTCGGAATTCGTCGTCGGCTCGCGCCGCTGCTCGGCAACGACCGTCGGCGCATGGAGCTGATGAACGCGCTCCTGTTCTCGCTGCCCGGGACGCCCGTCATCTACTACGGCGACGAGATCGGGATGGGCGACAACATCTATCTCGGCGACCGCAACGGCGTGCGCACCCCGATGCAGTGGACCGGCGACCGCAACGCCGGCTTCTCGCGCGCCAACCCGCAGAAGCTCTACCTGCCGGTGATCGTCGATCCCGAGTACCACTACGAGAGCCACAACGTCGAAGCGCAGCAGAACAACCTGCACTCGCTGCTGTTCTGGATGAAGCGCCTGATCGCGCTGCGCAAGCAGCACAAGGCGTTCGGTCGCGGATCGATTTCTTTCTTGACGCCGAGCAACCGCAAGGTGCTGTCCTTCGTGCGGCACTACGAGGACGAGACGATCCTCGTCGTCGCGAACCTGTCGCGCTTCGTCGAGTACGTCGAGCTCGACCTCTCGCAGTGGAAGGGCATGGTGGCGGTCGAGCTGTTCGGCAAGAAGCCCTTCCCGCCGATCGGCGACCTGCCGTACCTGCTGACGCTCGGCCCGCACTCGTTCTACTGGTTCTCGCTCGAGCAGCCGGAGGGCCGCGGGCGAGATCAGATCTCGATCGCGGACGCGCCGCTTCCGGTGCTGCGCACGAAGGGCTCCTGGCAGAACGTGCTGCGCGGCGACGGCCACGCCGCCTTCGCGGCGGCGCTGGCGCAGGTGCTGCGCCGGCGCGGCTGGCTGTCGGGCACGATGACGAGCACCACGCGCGTGACGCTGCACGACGTCGTCGACATCGGCAGCGAGGCGGACGACGCGGTCTTCCTGATCGTCCGCGTCGACACGTCCGGCACGTCGGATCTGTACGCGCTGCCGGTCGCGTTCACCTCGGGCGACCGCGCGGCGCGGCTGCGTGAGCAGCGCGACATCGCGATCGCCGACGTCGAGATCACCACCAAGGGCCAGACGGAGCGCGGCGTGCTGTACGACGCGCTCGAGGACCCGAAGGTCGCGCTCTCGCTGCTCGACGCGATCGCGCGCCGGCGCACGCTGCGCGGCGACAAGGGCGACATCGTGCCGTCGCAGACGCGCGCCTTCCGCGCGCTGCGCGGCTCGGGCGACACCGACGTCACGCCGTCGGTGATGCGGCCGGAGCCCTATCAGCGTGCGGTGGTGTACGGCGACCGGCTGGTGCTGAAGGTGCTGCACGGCGTCACCGAGGGCATCAACGCCGAGCTCGAGGTCGGTCTCTTCCTCACCGAGCGCGTGAGCTTCGTTCAGGCCGCACCGATCGCGGGCGCGCTCGAGTACACCTCGCCGCGTCGTCAACCCGCGACGATCGCCATCCTGCAAGGCTACGTGCCGAACGAGGGCGACGCGTTCCAGTTCACCGTCGATCAGGTGCAGCAGTTCTTCCAGCACGCGCTCGCGCGCTCGGCGGAGGTCGGCGAGGTGCCGGCGCCGCGCGAGAGCCCGGTCGTGCTGATCGACCGCGAGCCGCCGCCGCTCGTCGGCGAGATGATGGGCAGCTACCTCGAGTTCGCGCGCCTGCTCGGGCGGCGCACCGCGGAGCTGCACCTCGCGCTGTCGCAGGACAAGGAGGATCCGGCGTTCGCGCCGGAGGACTTCACCGCCCTCTGGCAGCGCTCGCTCTACCAGTCGCTGCGCAACCAGGCGCTGCGGGTGCTCGCGCTCGTGCGCGACCGGATGCCGTCGCTTCCCGAGGAGGTGGTCGAGCTCGCGCGCGCGGTCACGGCCCGCGAGCACGACATCGTGCAGCGCTTCGGGTCGGCGCTGCTCGGACGCCGGATCCACGCGACCCGCATCCGCTGCCACGGCAACTTCGAGCTGCGCCAGGTGCTGTGGACCGGGCGCGACTTCGTGGTCGTCGACCTCGCGGCGAGCGAGATCCAGACGCCGGCCGAGCGCCGCATCAAGACGTCGGCGATGCGCGACGTCGCGTCGATGCTGTGGTCGTTCCACCACGCGGCGCGTGGCGGGCTGCTCGGCGACGGCGCGGCCGCGCTGGTGCGTCCGGAGGACGTGCCGGTTCTCGAGCCCTGGGCGCACTTCTTCGCGCGCTGGTCGGGCTCGAACTTCCTGCGCGGCTACCTGCAGCAGGCGGGCGACGCGTCGTTCGTGCCGCGCGAGCGCAGCGACCTCGCCGCGCTGCTGACGATCTTCGCGCTCGAGAAGAGCTTCGACGAGATCGAGCACGCGATCGATCGGCGCCCGGGCTGGCTGCGGATCCCGTTGCGCGGCATCCTGGAGGTACTCGGTCTCGAGTAACCTCGCGATGGACGATCTTCAGGCTGGGACGGCGGGCGGTGTCGGGCCCGTGCGGTACGACGTCTCGCTGCTCGGCGAGCAGGACGTCTACCTGTTCAACGAGGGCACGCACCTGCGCCTGTACGAGAAGCTCGGCGCGCATCCCGACGTGGTCGACGGCGTCGCCGGCACGCACTTCGCCGTCTGGGCGCCGAACGCCGAGACGGTGTCGGTGATCGGCAGCTTCAACGGCTGGAGCAAGGACGCGCACCCGCTGCGCGCGCTCGAGGGCTCGGGGATCTGGTACGGCTTCATTCCCGGCGTCGAGCCCGGCGCGACGTACAAGTACCACCTGCGCTCGCGCTACGCGGGCTACGAGGTGGACAAGGCGGACCCGCTCGCGTTCTGCAGCGAGCTGCCGCCGGCGACCGCGTCGCGCGTCTGGCGGCTCGACTACGAGTGGCACGACGACGAGTGGCTCGCGTCGCGCGCGGCGCGCAACGCGCTCGACGCGCCGATGTCGATCTACGAGCTGCACGTCGGCTCGTGGCGTCGCGCTGCGGACGGCCGCTTTCTCACGTACCGCGAGCTCGCGCCGCTGCTCGTCGAACACGTCCAGCGCATGGGCTTCACGCACGTCGAGCTGCTGCCGGTGATGGAGCACCCGTTCTACGGCTCGTGGGGCTACCAGACGACCGGCTACTTCGCGCCGACCAGCCGCTACGGCACGCCGCAGGACCTGATGTTCCTCATCGACACCCTGCACCAGGCGGGGATCGGCGTGATCCTCGACTGGGTGCCGTCGCACTTCCCGACCGACGAGCACGGGCTCGGCTACTTCGACGGCACGCACCTCTACGAGCACGGCGACGCGCGTCAGGGCTTCCACCCCGACTGGTCGAGCTTCATCTTCAACTACGGGCGCAACGAGGTGCGCAGCTTCCTGCTGTCGAGCGCGCTGTTCTGGCTCGAGCGCTACCACGCCGACGGATTGCGTGTCGACGCGGTCGCGTCGATGCTTTACCTCGACTACTCGCGCAAGCCCGGCGAGTGGATCCCGAACAGGTACGGCGGCCGCGAGAATCTCGACGCGATCGAGTTTCTGCGCCGGATGAACGTCGAGGTGTACGCCCAGCACCCCGGCACGCAGACCATCGCCGAGGAGTCGACCGCGTGGCCGATGGTGTCGCGCCCCACGTACGTCGGCGGGCTCGGCTTCGGCCTCAAGTGGGACATGGGCTGGATGCACGACACGCTCGAGTACCTGGCGCACGATCCGGTCTACCGGAAGTTCCACCACGGCCAGCTCACCTTCCGCGCCATGTACGCCTTCTCCGAGCACTTCGTCCTGCCGCTGTCGCACGACGAGGTGGTGCACGGGAAAGGGTCGCTGCTGCGCAAGATGCCGGGCGACGACTGGCAGCGCTTCGCGAATTTGCGCTTGCTGCTCGGCTACATGCTGACCCAGCCCGGCAAGAAGCTGCTCTTCATGGGCGCCGAGCTCGCGACCTGGAACGAGTGGTACCACGAGACGAGCCTCGACTGGGACCTCCTCGAGCGCCCCGAGCACGCCGGCGTCGCGCGCTGGCTCGCGGATCTCAACGCCGCCTACCGCGCGCAACGCGCGCTGCACGAGCTCGACTGCGACCCGCAGGGCTTCGCCTGGATCGACTGCAACGACGCCGAGGGCAGCACGCTCTCGTATGCGCGCTACGCCCGCGACCGCGACGACGTCGTGGTCGTGGTGTGCAACTTCACGCCGATCCCGCGCAGCCGCTACCGCCTCGGCCTGCCGCGCGGCGGCTTCTGGCGCGAGCTCCTGAACGGCGACGCGCGCGAGTACGGCGGCAGCGGCGTCGGCAACCTCGGCGGCGTGCACGCCGAGGAGGTGCCGTGGCACGGGCAGCCGTGCTCGGCGGAGATGACGCTGCCGCCGCTCGCGGTGGTGGTGCTGGCGCCGGAGACGGCGGTCCGGGCGGAGCACGGTACGGCCCCCCGTTGAGCGGCGCTGCGTCGCGCCTGCGAGGATCTCGGCCAAAGCGTCGAGCTTGCCGCCGGCTTCAATGGGGCCGCGGCTTAGGAGCCGCGGAATGACCTACATCGAGGGCACGATCCTCGGCCACGCGCAGCTTCAATGGGGCCGCGGCTTAGGAGCCGCGGAATGCTCTGGGAGTGGCAGCAGCCGCGCCTGGAGCACGAGCTTCAATGGGGCCGCGGCTTAGGAGCCGCGGAATGTTGTTGCTTGCGCCGCTCCTCGTCCTCGGACACCGAGCTTCAATGGGGCCGCGGCTTAGGAGCCGCGGAATGCCGCTGCGACCGCTCTGGATCTCCTGGCGCCGCGTCTCCCTTCAATGGGGCCGCGGCTTAGGAGCCGCGGAATGGCGTCGGTGTCGCAGAGGACCTTGTCGGCGTACGCGGTCCTTCAATGGGGCCGCGGCTTAGGAGCCGCGGAATGCCCGGACGACCCGGGCCTGCCCGGGCCGCCGCCTCCCCTTCAATGGGGCCGCGGCTTAGGAGCCGCGGAATGAACGCGCGTTCGAGGACCTTGCGCAGCTGCTCTTCCGTCCTTCAATGGGGCCGCGGCTTAGGAGCCGCGGAATGACGCCAGCCCGCGATTGAAGCCCGAGAACGGCTGCGCAACCTTCAATGGGGCCGCGGCTTAGGAGCCGCGGAATGATCACCACGCCGGTCCCCGCGGAGCCCTCGTCGACCTCCCTTCAATGGGGCCGCGGCTTAGGAGCCGCGGAATGCGCATCGTCCCCTCGGTAGGCGGCTGGAAAAGCCCCCTTCAATGG
>DATCMB010000005.1 GCA_036563615.1 Candidatus Binatia bacterium | reverse complement strand
TCCGGACGCGGTGCTCTACGGCGTGTCGCTCGGCGTGCTGTTCCGGATCGAGCGCGGCGGGCTGCGCGACGCGCTCCTCGGCGCGGTCGCGTTCCTCGTCGGCGCGCTGCCGCTCTTCGCCTACAACACGGTGACGCAGGGGCACCCGCTGGCGTTCACGCAGGGCGCGGAGTTCCGCGAGGTCCTCTCCGTGCTGGGGACGCCGTGGCTCGTGCTCGCCCAGATGACCTTCGACTCGGGCGGCGCCTTCAAGCTCGCGAACCTCTTGCAGACGCTGCCCGGCAACCTCGCGCACCTCGGGAAGTCCTTCGGCTGGCTCGGCGTGCTGACGCTGCTCGGCGTGGTGTGGGGGATCCGCGTGCGACGGCCGCTCGCGGCGGCGTTCGCGCCGTACCCGCTGGTGGCGGTGCCGTTCTACAGCTGCTGGTCGCACCCCGACGCGCGCTACCTCGCGGGCGCGGCGCTGTGCCTGATGCCGCTCACCGCGGTGGGAGCCGCGGTGGCGTGCCGGCTGGTCGCGGACGAGCGGCGGACGCACGGCTGGCGGATCGCGGCGCTGCTCGCCGCGGCCGTGGTGCTGGCGCAGAACGTGTTGCCGGAGGAGCTGCGCCTGCCCGGGATCGGCGTGCGCGAGAGCGTGCTCGCGGTCGCGCTCGCGGTGTCGGCGCTGCTGCCGCTCGTGCCGCAGGCCGGACGCGCGCTGAACCGTCTCGCGCCGCTTCTCCCCGCGCTCGCGCTCGCCGGTCTCGCGCTGTCGATCGTCGCGACCTCGCGCGGCAGCCGCGACCCGTACCAGCGGCCGCAGATCGAGCGCGCGCGTCGGGTCGTCCGCGAGGTCATCCCGCCGGGCTCGCTGGTCCTCACCAGCGAGGGGCTCGGGCGACCGATGGAGAACCTGCGCCACTACGTCGGCGTCAACGCCTACTACTTCGGCGAGCTCCCGCTGCTCGTGGTGTCGCGCGACGGCGTCATCGGACGGTCGCTGGTCGCGGGCCAGCGCGTCTTCCTGCTGCTGCGCGGCGAGGACCGCGAGACGCTGCGCACGATCAAGAACAACACGCCGCGGCTCGTCACCCGCGTGCAGGGCCAGCAGCTCTACGACTGGTTCGTCGATCCGCGCAAGGCGCCGTTCGGCGCGGCGCTCTACGAGATCGAGCCGTCGGCGGCGACGCTGCAGCTGCGCGAGATGCTGCGCGCCAGGGACGGGGAGGGGACGCCGGCGTCGGAGCCGCCGCGCTGATCGTGCAACGACGAGCCGTCGCCGGCGCCGTGCCGAGCGCGCGGCCTCGAGCCGCCGCCGCCGCGCAGAGCGCACGACGACCAGCGCGGGCCGCTGCGCTCGGCGTGCGACGCGAAGCCGGATCCGTCGCGCAGGATGCGTCGCTCAGCGGCCGCGCAGGCGCTGCTGCTCCGCGAGCGCCTGCGCCGGCGTGACGATGAGCGAAGATTGCGCCTGCTCCTGCGCGCGCTGCGCCTTGATCTCGAGCGCGAGCACGAGCGAGCGTCGCGCGATCTCCGCCAGCACCGGGATCTCGGCGATCGGCCGTCCGGCGCGCGCCGCCTCGGCCGCGGCGACGAGCGCGCGTGCGAGGTCCATGCGGCCACGGCGCGCGAGCAGGTACGCGCTCTCGTCGAGCCGCTCGGCGAAGAGCGCGCGCCGCTCGGCGTCGTCGAGCACCTCCTGCGTCGCGCGCTCGAGCTCCGCACGCAGACGCTCCTCGCGCTGCTGCGGGCTGATCACCAGCACCGACGTCTGCGCGTCCTCGATCCGGGTCAGCGCCGGCTCGACCCAGTCGCGCGGCAAGAGCCAGCCGCCGAGCTCCTTCTCGCGCAGCGCGGCGAGAGACTCCTTGAGCGCGTTCGGATCGGCGGCCGCCGCGGCACGGTCGAGCAGGGCGTCGACCGGGGGAGGCGGCGGCGACGCCGGCGGATGGGGCACGATCTCGTCGCGCGCGCGCCGCACCTCGGCGTCGCGCGAGCGATCGGTGGCGCGCTCGAGCGCGCGCATCAGCAGCGCGTCGGCGTGCTGCCAGGGGATCTCGATGAGCGCGACGCCGCTGCGCTCCGACAGGTCGCGCTGCGTCTGGCGCAGCATCTTGCGCGTCGTCGCGCCGGCGTAGAACTCGAGCAGCCCCTGCACGTCGTTCACCACCGCGGACAGCGACGCCATCCCCTGCGCGGTGCGCCGCGCCATCCACACGAGCCGGCTGCCGGAAGGGTCGATCGCGGTCGCCCACGCTTCGGGCTCGTCCTCGCTCGGACCGAGCAGCGCGCTCGCCGGCGGGGGCGGCGGCGCCTCGGGCGCGCGCCACAGGCCGCGCTGCTCGAGGCGGTAGAGCGCGCGCTTGATTGCGCGCTTGACGTTCTTGTTGGTGGTGCGCGAGGTCAGCGCAGAGAGACGCTCGCCGGCCGCGGGCTCGTCGCTCGCGCCGAGCAGCTCGACGACCTCCGCCTCGAGCTCGGGCTCCTCGCCCCAGCGCGCCTCGAGTCCCGCGAGCGCCTCGAGCGGACGCTCGACGTCGAGGCCGCGCGCAGCGAGCCGGTCGCGCAGCGTGCGCGAGCTGTCGGTCGCGCGCGCCACGTCAGGATTCCGCCGCCTGCGCGGCGGTCTCGGCCGGCGGCGCCGCTGCGGGCGCCGGCGTCGCGGCCGGTGCGGGCGGCTCGATCTGCGCGAGCACGCGGTTGTTCAGCCACTTCGGATCCCACCACTCGACCGGGTCGACGTGGTGGCCGCGCAGCATGATGCTGAAGTGCAGGTGGTCGCCGCCCGCGAGCCCGGTCTCGCCGGTGCGTCCGATCTGCTGGCCCTTCGCGACCTCCTGGCCCACCTCGACCTCGGTGCTGCTGAGGTGCGCGTAGAGCGAGGACAGTCCGAGCCCGTGGTCGATGATCACGACGTTGCCGTAGATGCCGAGGTTGCCGACGTAGACGACTTTTCCTGCGTTGCCGGCGTTCACCGGCGCTTGCTTGACGGACGCCAGGTCGTAGCCGAGGTGGACCTGGGTGTCGATCACCTCGCCGTTGTATCGGTACGTCCGGCGCTCGGCAAAACGCGACCCGACCTTGCTCCCCGGCTGCTGCCGGAAGGCGCCGTCGATGAGCAGCCGCGGCTCGCTCGATGCGACGATCTCCCGGAGGCGCTCCTCGCTCTGCCGGCGGAGGTCGCGGTTGATCAGCAGGTAGCTCTGCACCGGATCGGCCGCCGGCTGCAGCTCATTGACCGACAGGATCTCGGGAACCTTGATGGTCAGGAAGTCGTCCCCGATGACGATCTCCTCGCTCGGGAAGGTCTTGTCGCGCACCGTCACCGGGAAGGGCGTCTCGCGCCGGTTGCCGGCCGCGTCCTCGGCGACGACCTTGGGCCGCGCGGTCGGCTCGACGTCGTGCGGCATCGCGTAGAGCGCGACGCGCGCCGCGGGGTCGGAGACCACGCCCGCCTCGCCGGGGAAGAAGTAGTCGCCGATCTCGACCCCGGAGCGGACGGCGTCCTCGCTCACCGTGTAGACGACCGCGTCGCTCCCACCGCGCGTCAAGTAGTGCTGCCCGCCCTGAACCGCGACGTTCGGCGGCGTCAGGTCGACGGTGACTGGACGCTCGAGGATCGTCCCCTCGCTGCGCCAGAAGCGCAGCGGCGACCAGTCGCGCGCCGTCACCACGAGCTGCGCCGGGCCCTCCGCGAGGCCCGCCGCGCGCGCGTCGACGACGACGTCGACCGTGCGCGAGCGGACGCTGCTGCCGAGAAGCCCGTCGCGCGGCAGCTCCTCCTCCGCGACGACCGTCTCTTCGCCGTTCGCGCCGCGCAGCAGGACCTTCCACGAGCGCAGGCCGCTGCGACCCGCGTCGAGCGTCAGCGCGAGCGGCGTGGCGCGCCCGACGACCTCGACCTCCGACGTGAGCGTCGCCTTGGGTCTCGACGTTCCCGCCCACAGCGTGACGCCGATCGCCACGAGCACCACCACCGCGAGGGTGAGGAGCAGCACGCGGCGGCCGAAGCCCATCGCGCGCCGTCCGAAGCTCGGTTCCCGCATCCGCATCGTCAACCCCCGTGGCTGCTGGCTCGACCGGTCCCCGCGCCGGCTGCGTCAAGTATGAGAGCGCGCGCGACGGCGAAGCGCGCCGTCGGCGACCAGGCGCTCGGTTCGCTTGGCCGCGAGCGAGCGCAGCGCCGCCGCGAGCTCGCCCTTCGGCTCGTGCGTCGGCGTCGCGGCGGGCGTGCGCGCGCTCCGTGCGCCGTCCGCGATCGCGCTCGCGTCGCTCGGCAGCCGCCGTCGCTCTCGGTCCCGCTCGCGCGCGGCGAGCGCCGCATCCAGCGTCACCTCGCCGCCGACCAGCCGGATCCGCTGCACGACGTCGCGCCCGAGCGCCTGGTTCAGGCGCGCCGCGATGTCGGCGGTGAGCAGGGCGAGCTCCTGCCGCCAGACCGCGTCGCCGACCGCGACCACCAGCTCGCCGCGCGCGAGCCGCACCGGTGTCGCGTGCCGCGCGATGCGCGCGCCGAGCGTCGCGCTCCAGGTCTCGGCGATCTGCCAGAGGTCGCTCGAGGGCTCGAGGCCCGCGCCTCGGAGCACGTCGGAGAGCAGCTCGCGCAGCTTCGGAATCATCGCTTGACGTCCGGAGCCCCTTGGCGGACGCGGCTCGAGCGCCTCTCGGACGAATCGGGCCGCCTTCCCTTGACAGCACTAGATCTAGTGTGGCAATGACCTGAGCCACACAAGATCAAGGGCGAGCGCAGGGGCCGCGGGGTAGGAGCAAGGGGCGGCACCCGGCGGCACAGGCGGTACGAGCCCGGTTCGATCGGCACGATGGTGCGCTCGTCGAGCGGGCACCGGAGAGGGGGGCGTGCTGTGGATATCTCGACGCTGGGGAATCGTGTGACGGACGACGCGACGAACGGCAAGGCACAGGGCACGCCGGTTTCGGCCGCAGCCCACACGCCGGGCGGCGAGGCGCCTTGGCGCGACGCCGGGGCGCCTGCGGTGGCGCGGCAGGACGCGAAGCCGGGCCGCGGGCTCACCTTCCGGCGCTGGTTCACGACGACGCCCGACGCGCGGCGGCGTGACCCTCGCGAGCAGCCTCGCATCGACCCGATCGAAACCGAGGTCTTCGAGCGACGCAACGCGGTCATCACCGGCGAGGCTGGCGAGGTCGTGTTCGAGCAGCACGACGTCGAGGTGCCCGCCGCCTGGTCGCAGCTCGCGACCAACGTCGTCGCCTCGAAGTACTTCCGCGGTCCGCTCGGCACGCCGCAGCGCGAGACCAGCGTCAAGCAGCTCATCGGCCGCGTCGTGCGCTCGATCCGCACCTGGGGCGAGGAGCAGGGGTACTTCGCGTCGCCCACCGACGCCGAGATCTTCGCCGACGAGCTGACCCACCTGCTGATCAAGCAGAAGGCGTCGTTCAACTCGCCGGTCTGGTTCAACGTCGGCGTGGAGCCCAAACCCCAGTGCTCGGCGTGCTTCATCCTGTCGGTGGACGACACCATGGAGTCGATCCTCGACTGGTACCGCCGCGAAGGGATCATCTTCAAGGGCGGCTCCGGCTCGGGCGTCAACCTGTCGCGCATCCGTTCCTCCAAGGAGCGTCTCGGCGGCGGCGGCACGGCGTCGGGCCCGGTGTCGTTCATGCGCGCCGCGGACGCCTCTGCGGGCGTCATCAAGTCGGGCGGCAAGACGCGTCGTGCGGCCAAGATGGTCGTGCTCGACGTCCAGCATCCGGACATCGTCGAGTTCATCAACTGCAAGGCCGAGGAGGAGAAGAAGGCCTGGGCGCTGATCGACGCCGGCTACGACGGCTCGCTCGACGGCCCGGCGTACAGCTCGGTGTTCTTCCAGAACGCGAACAACTCGGTGCGCGTCACCGACGAGTTCATGCGCGCGGTCGAGAACGACGGCACCTGGCAGACGCGCTTCGTCACCTCGGGCGAGGTCGCCGAGACGTTCCGCGCGCGCGACCTCATGCGGATGATCGCCGAGGCGGCGCACTTCTGCGGCGACCCCGGCATGCAGTTCGACACGACGATCAACGCCTGGCACACCTGCCCGAACAGCGGGCGGATCAACGCCTCGAACCCTTGCAGCGAGTACATGCACCTCGATGACTCGGCCTGCAATCTGGCGTCGATCAACCTGATGAAGTTCCTCGGCGAGAACGGCGAGCTCGACACCGCGTCGTTCCGTCACGCGGTCGACATCCTGATCACCGCGCAGGACATCATCGTCGACGCGTCGAGCTACCCGACGCCGGAGATCGCCCGCAACGCGCATGCCTTCCGCGAGCTCGGGCTGGGCTACGCGAACCTCGGCGCGCTGCTGATGGAGCTCGGCATGCCGTACGACTCGGAGGTCGGACGGCAGTACGCCGGCGCGGTCACGGCGCTGCTGTGCGGCGAGGCGTACGTGCAGTCGGCGCGCATCGCCGCCGCGCTCGGACCGTTCGAGGGCTACGCGGTGAACCGCGAGCCGATGCTCGGCGTGATCGAGAAGCATCGCAGCCACGCGATGAAGCTGTCGTCGTCGCACGTGCCGCTCGACCTGCTGCACGCGGCGCGCACCGCCTGGGACCAGGCGCTGGCGCTCGGTCGCGAGCACGGCTTCCGCAACTCGCAGACCACGGTGCTCGCGCCGACCGGCACGATCGCCTTCATGATGGACTGCGACACCACCGGCGTGGAGCCCGACATCGCGCTGGTGAAGTACAAGAAGCTCGTCGGCGGCGGCATGCTGAAGATGGTCAACAGCACCGTCCCCAGCGCGCTGAAGCGCCTCGGCTACGACTCGAAGGAGGTGCAGGCGATCGTCGAGTACCTCGAGGCCGAGGACACGATCGAGGGCGCGCCGGGGCTGCGCGACGAGCACCTGCCGGTCTTCGACTGCGCCTTCAAGCCGGCGAAGGGCTCGCGCGCGATCTCGCCCGAGGGGCACCTGCGCATGATGGGCGCGGTGCAGCCGTTCCTCTCGGGCGCGATCTCGAAGACCATCAACATGCCGGCGGACACGACGCCGGAGCAGGTCTTCGACGCCTTCATGCTGGCGTGGAAGCTCGGGCTCAAGGCGGTCGCGATCTACCGCGACGGCTGCAAGCGCACGCAGCCGCTCAACACCTCGCGCGGCGAGGGCGACGGCCGCGAGCGCAGCGAGAGCGCCGCAGCCGCGCCGGCCGCGTCGACGGCGGTCGCCACCGCAGCGCCTGCGCCGTCGGCTTCGCCGGAGTTCCAGCCGGTGCGCCGTCGGCTGCCGGCCGACTGCCGCTCGATCCGGCACAAGTTCGACGTCGCCGGGCACGAGGGCTACATCCACGTCGGCTTCTACGACGACGGCACGCCGGGCGAGATCTTCATCAAGATGGCCAAGGAGGGCAGCACGATCTCCGGCCTGATGGACACCATCGCCACGCTGACCTCGCTGGCCCTGCAGTACGGCGTGCCGCTCGACGCGCTGGTGAGCAAGTTCAGCCACGTGCGCTTCGAGCCCTCGGGCTTCACCAAGAACCCCGAGATCCCGTACGCGAAGTCGCTCACGGACTACATCTTCCGCTTCCTCGGCGTGCGCTTCCTCACCGCGGACAAGCGCTCGCAGGTCGGGCTCACGGAGCACGAGGAGGCGGCGCGCGACACGCAGGCCGTGGCGTCGGTCGAGGTCGACGTCCGTGGCCGGCTCACCGCCGCGGCTGGCACCGGCATGGTGACCTTCAGCCAGCAGGCGGACGCGCCGAGCTGCTCCGACTGCGGCTCGATCATGATCCGAAACGGCTCGTGCTACCGCTGCACCAACTGCGGCGCGACGAGCGGATGCTCCTGAGGCAGCGCGGCTGACGCGAGCGTCGCCGGCGCGTGTGGCCTGGAGCGCGCGTCGGCGGGGGAGGCCTGGGGACGGGTGGTTGTTGAGGAGGGGCCTCCTGGGGGTGGTGATGTGGAGGGGGTCCAGGCGATGAACCGGGGTGGGACGTCCGTTGGGCGTCCCACCCCGGCCTGCTTGCGGCTCACGCTCCGTGGTGGAGCGAGGTCGCAAATCTCAGCGGCGCTTGCTCACCGCCGGCCGACGGCTCGTCCGTGTGCTCGAGTCGGCGGCCTTCTTCTTGCGTGCCGCGAAGGTGTTGTCCACAGATGGGCATAGCTCCGGCCCGCCACTGCTGCACGCGCGCGTCTCTCGCGTGCGGAGCAGCGATCGTGCCGGCGCACACCCTGCGGAATTCCCTGTACGAAACTCGAGCGGGCGTGCTCGAAAAACGACGCGCGTCCCTTGCGGCGCGACGCATTGATGACCACACGAGATGCGTCGCACGGAAGGGCGTGTGCAGCGTGTCGTTGGCTTGACTGGCGCACGATCCGCCTTTAAGGACCTCGATCTTCAAGGAGTTTGCATGGCCGAGAAGCTCAAATTCTCCGACGAGCACCTGTGGGTGCGTGTCGAGGGGCACCAGGTGCAAATCGGCCTCTCCGACTATCTGCAGAACAAGCTCGGCGAGGTGATCTCCATTCACCTGCCGGAGGTCGGTGAGGAGATCGAGCGCGGCGAGCCGCTCGGCGAGGTCGAGTCGGCGAACGAGGTGCACGAGCTGATCTCGCCGGTGACCGGCGTCGTGGTGGCGACCAACACCGAGCTCGAGGATCAGCCCATCCTGGTCAACGAGGATCCCTACCACACCGGCTGGCTGCTCGAGGTCGAGCTGCGCGACGAGTCGGAGTTCGACGAGCTCATCGATCCCGACGAGTACGAGGAGATGATCGCCGGCGAGGAGGAGGAAGAGGAGTAGGGCGGGGCTCCCGCCCGGCCCCACCGCTCAGCGCGTGCGCGCGGGCGGAGCGTCGGGGCCTTCCTTCTCGTTCTTGGCCGCGTCTGCGGCTTCGTCCGCGGGCGGCGGCACGTGGTAGAGCACCTCGCCGGGGCGCACCATGCTCAGGTGACGCCGCGCCAGGCGCTCGAGCGTCCGGTCGTCGGTGCGCAGCAGCGCCTGCTGCTCGCGCAGCTCGCTGATCTCCTGCACCAGGCGGAAGTTTCGCTCGTTGGTTGCCTCGAGCTCGCGCTCGAGCTGCAGCACGCGCGCCAGCCCGCGCTCGCTGGTCGCGGCCGACACGAGCAGGATCGCCGCGAGCGCGAACAGCGCGATCGCGAGCCAGTAGCGCCGCAGGGCTTCGAGGGTTGGCACCCGCCCTGTGTATCCGCCGCGTCGGCGCGCGGCAACCGCGCCGGCAAAACGAAGTTCTCGTAATCTCGGCGCGGAACGGAGAACGGCATTCTGCCCGTCCGATCACCCGCGGCGGCTCGGGCACTTCCAAATAAAATGTCATTCTCCTATTGACTTCCGTAAAGTGATGCTCGTAAAATGCCGTTTAAGTGGTGGTTGTGGGGTGGTTGTGGTGGAGCTCGCCTGAGAGGGGATGAGGTTCGAACGAACCGAAGGAGGCATTCATGCCAGTTGCGAAGAAGAAGACGGCCAAGAAGACGGCCGCAAAGACCGCGTCAAAGGCAAAGAAGAAGGCCCCGGCCAAGAAGAAGAAGGCCCCGGCCAAGCGCAAGTAGCTTCATCTTCACGGTAGTCGTCTCTCAACAAGAATAAAAAAGGGGAATTCGCCTCTCGACGCGTGTCGGGGGGGACAACTCAAAAAGTTTGATCTCAGGCGAGTACGGGCGAGAGCCCGGACACAGCGAGAGCCCTCGGGTCGAGAGACTCGAGGGCTCTCGCCGTTTGCGGGTCGCCCGCGCCCGATGGGCGCGCGATGAGACGGATGGACGCAGGCGCGGGCCTGGTCTACGGAGCGCTCATGCCCGACGCCGAGGCGCGCGTCACCGTCGTCGAGCCCGAGAGCGAGCGCTACCGGGCCGACCTGGTGTTCCTGCACGGCCTGTGGGCCGGATCGTGGGTCTGGCGCGCCGCGGCCGCCGGCTTCGCGCACCGCGGCTGGCGCTGCGTGCTGATCGACGCCTCCGGCGCCGCCGCATCGTCGTCGCTCGCCGCGGCGTTCGAGCGCGCGCTGCGTGAGCTCCCCGAGCGCGACGCGAAGCCCGTCGTGGTCGGTCACGACGCGGGGGCGCTGATCGCGCTCGACCTCGCGGCGCGGGGCGAGGTGCGCGGCGCGGTCGCGATCGCGCCGCTCCTCGAGGGTCTACGACCGCTGCTGACGCGCGGACGCCGGACGATGCTCCGCCTGCGCCGCTGGGGCGCGGAGCCGCCGCCGCCGCGCGAGCATCCCTACTTCGCGGGGCTGAGCGAGGCGGCGGGCGCCGAGCTGCACGCCGCGCTCGCGCCCGAGCCGGTCGCGCGGCTGCGCGAGGTCGAGCGGCTCACCGAGCCCGCGGCACCCGCGGTGCCGGCGCTGCTGGTCGCGCAGCAGGGCGACGCCGTCGCGACGACGCTGCTGGTCGAGATCTGCGCCCGCGGCATTGAGGCCGACTTCCAGCGCGGCGCCGGCGGACACTGGCCGATGCTCGGCGAGCGCGTGGATGACTGGGTGACGGTGATCCACCGCTGGCTCATCAAGCGCGTCGGCCACGGGCTCCTGCTGCTGCGCGGCGACGAGGATCTGCGCGACGAGTGAGGCGGCGTCGCGCCGCGCGCCCCGTGTGCGGGTGAGCGAGACGCTGGCGACGCGGGATCGGCGCTGCGCGCGGCGCCTACCAGCGGAGCGCTACCGCCGCGCGGCGCGCGCGGCGTTCGGCTCGTCCGCGACCTCGGGCTCGGCGCGCGCCGGCGCCTTCGCGTCGGTCGTCGGGGTCGACGGATCGGTCGCGGCTTCCGACTCGGGCGGCGTCAGGAAGGTGTGCAGGCCGCACTCGACCTTGCCGCGTCCCGCCCAGCGACCGGCGCGCTCGTCCTCGCCGGCGAGGATCGGGCGCGTGCACGGCGCACAGCCGATGCTGGTGTAGCCCTGCTCGAACAGCGGGTGGGTCGGGATGTCGTGCTCGGTGAGGTAGCGGTAGGTGTCCCGCGACGTCCAGTTGGCGAGCGGATTCACCTTGACGATGCCGCCCTGCAGCCGCTCGATGATCGGCATCTTGGCGCGGGTCACCGCCTGATCGCGCCGCCGCCCGTTGATCCACGCACGGACGCCGCGCAGCGCGAGCTGCATCGGCTCGACCTTGTTGATCTTGCAGCACAGGTCCGGATCGCGCTGGTGCAGGTCGTCGCCGTACTTGGCGATGAACTCGCTGCGCGGCATCACCGAGGTCAGGTTGCGCACCGGCAGCCCGAAGCGCGCGATCAGCTCGTCGCGGTACGCCAGCGTTTCGGGGAAGTGGTAGCCGGTGTCGATGAAGAAGATCGGCGTGTCCGGGGCGATCGTGCGCAGCATGTGCGCGATCACGACGCCCTCGTGCTGGAAGGACATCGTGAGGACGGCGTCCGGGGCGAAGTGGCGCGTCGTCCAGGTCAGGATCTCTTGCGGCGTGGCGGTCTCGAAGAGCTCGTTCTGCCGCGCAAAATCGATGGCCTGGTCACCCGCGGCGTCGGGATTCGCCATGGGATGGCGCTAACACAGGCGCCCACCCCCGGCAATTGCCCCGAATTTTCGCGGCGATGCGTCAGCCGGCGTCGGCTTCGAGCAGGGCCTCGTCGTCGCCCAGCGACTCGCGGATCCGCGACGCGCTCTCCTCCATGTGGCGGCGCGAGACCGTGAGGCCGTGCCGCTCGAAGACGCGGCTCAGCGTCTCGTAGTGCGCATCGATCGCCATCTTGGTCGACAGGTAGCCGTGGTCCGCCGCGCGCCGACGCTCCCAGAAGTTCATCGGGAACATGTTGAAGAAGGTCTCGTCGGTGTCGGTCGGCTCGATCAGCACGATGTCGCCGTGGAAGTTCGGATCGTCGCGGTACTGGTTGAGCGCCAGGTGGAGTCGCGAGTGCAGCAGAGCGCGGAACACCTGGTTGAGCACCGCGAGCATGCCGTGGTCGGCGAGCGCCGTGCCTCTCTCGCCGCGCCGGCGTTCGCGCTCGATCGTGTTGTTGAACGGCCGGAACGGGTTGTAGCAGACGATCAGGTCCGCGCCGTGCTCGATCGCGACGTCGAGGTTCGCGGTGCGGCGCACGCCGCCGTCGATGTAGTCGACGCCCTTGATGCGCGCGGGCTTGTAGAAGCCGGGCAGGGCGGTCGTCGCCTGCACCGCCTCGGAGATCGTCAGCGCGGAGTCCTCGTCGTGGCCGAACACGACGCGCTCGGCGGTGTCGAGGTTGACGGCGACGATGTAGAGCTCCTTGCCGCGCTGCCGGTAGAGCGCGTGGAAGCTGTTGGTGAGGCCGCGCTCGGTGAAGCCCTCGCGGATGAAGCGCTCGATGCGCCGGTTGTCGAACAGACCCGACGGCAGGTAGTCGAGCGGCACCGGGAACTCGGTCTCGGCGGTCAGCCCGTCGACCGCGACCGCCGCCACCTCGCGCAGGTTCTCGAGCGTGGGCTCGGCGAGCCAGCGCTCGAGCGGCGAGCGCATGCGCTGCACCGTGTCCGGGCTCTTGACGAGGATCTCGCCGATCGTCCGCGGAAAGTACGTGACCAGGTCGGTCAGGTACTCGAGCGGCTTGGTCACCATCTCCCCGATGTTCGGGAAGTAGACGTCGATCAGGCGGAACTCGCGGATGTCTCCCTCGCCCTCCATGCTCGCGATGAGCTCCGCCGGCGTGATGCCGGCGGCGAGTGGTGCGGCGAGAAAGGCGCCGGCCGACAGACCGACGTAGATGTCGAAGTCGACGACCTTGCGGCTGACCAGGTAGTCGTCGAGGGCGCGCAGGCCGCCGAGCTTGAACGCTCCGCCGGTCACCGCGCCGCCCGCGAGGACCAACGCCAACCGCGGATTCAGCTTCCGCGTCCGGGCGTTGCTCCTCTGAATGACGGTGATGCCCATGTGCTGCCGAAGAGTTAGGCCTTTCGACCGGTGCGAGCAAGCGTCGTGCCGCCGCCCGTGCTCGATCTGGAGGCGATGAAAGGTTGTCGTGGCGCCGTTTTCGGCTCCGTCAGCCACATCGGCGCGGCACATCAATCACGTAAGGAAGGGAGATCACGCATGTACGTCGGTTGCGCAGGCGGGGCGAGCGCGGCGCGTGCGCGCGCGAGATCCTCCTCGGTGTCGGCGGTGTACCAGCGGCCGTCGTACACGTAGCCGAAGAAGCGTTCGCCGCGCTCGAAGAGCTCGGGGTAGAGCTCGCGCATGGTGCCGAAGGGTCGCCCGCTCGGCATCAGCTCGAGCATCCGCGGGTCGAGGACCTGCACCGACGCGAACATGAGCTCGCGCAGCGTCGGGGAGTCGTCGCCGCGGCCGAGGAAGCGGCGGATGCGGCCTTCCGCGTCGATCCCGAAGGTGCCGTAGGACGCCGCGCGCGGGTCGTCGCGCAGGACGAAGGTGGCGAGCGCGTCGCGCTCGCGGTGGAAGCGCACGACGTCGGTGATCGGGATCTCGCTCACCACGTCGCCGTTCAGGACGACGATCGGCGCGTCGCGCCGGTCCGTGACGTCCGGCGCCAGCAGCTCCTCGAGCAGCGGCGCCGCGAAGCGGATCCCGCCGCCGGTATCGAGCAGCGTCTCCTCGATCGACCAGTGGATGCGCACCCCGTAGCGCGAGCCGTCGCCGAGCGCGGCGCGCAGCTTCTCGCGCAGGTGGTGCACGTTCACCACGACGTCGTGGATGCCGTGCGTGCGCAGCAGCGCGAGACCGTAGGCGATCAGCGGATGGCCCGCGACGTCGATCAGCGGCTTCGGCGTCGTGTCGGTGAGCGGGCGAAGGCGCGTGCCGCGTCCCGCGGCGAGGATCATCGCGCGCGGCGCGAGGCGACGAGCCGCGCTCTCGGCTCGCGCGCTGCTCATGCGAAGAGCTCGCTGCGGGCGGCGAGCACGCGCAGCAGATCCCGGTCGCCGCGCGCCTCGAGCGCGCGAACCGTCTGGCGCGCCATCCGCGGCAGGAAGCGCAGGTAGCCCGTCTTGCCGCGCTCGATCGCGAGGAAGCGGAAGCGCCCGATCACGCGCAGCGTGCGGTACGCGACCGCGTCGAAGTAGTCGGCGTGGAGCGCGTCCGCGTCGAGAACCCCGCCGCGGCGCGCGAGCTCGGCGCCGAAGCGCCGCACGAGAATGGCTTCCAGCTCCGGGTCGACGAAGCGATCGCTGTCGCGGTCGGTGCAGAGGCTCGCGAGGTCGTAGAGCGCCGGGCCGAGGAGCGCGTCCTGGAAGTCGATCACGCGGATCGCGCCCTGCGCGTCGACGTGCAGGTTCCAGGCGTGGAAGTCGCGGTGCATGAGCACGATCGGCTGCGCTGCGATGCGGTCGCCGAGCCGTGCGAGCGCCGCGCGCAGCTCGGGATCGGCGTCCGCGGCGCGCGCCGGACCAGCGTCGCTCGGCGCGAAGCCGTGCGAGCACACGACGTCGAGCTCGAGGCCGATCAGCTCGCGGTCGTAGCGGTTGCGGAACGCGATGCAGCGCGGATCGGGCGCGCGCACGAGCGCGCTGATCGAGGCGAGCACGTCGACCGCCTGCTCGAAGAGCGCGCGACGGTCGCGCTCGTACGGCCCGCCGTCACACGCGGCGTCGGCGAGCGGCAGGTCGCCCAGGTCCTCGAGCAGCAGCACGCCGTCGCGCTCGTCGACGTGGTAGATCGCCATCACCGGCACGCCGTGACGCGCGAGGTAGCGGTGCACGTCGACGAACGGCAGCTCGCTCGGGGCCTCGCCGGTGGTGATCTCCTCGGACTTGGTCGCCGGCTCGTCGTGCGGCAGCAGCATCGCGATTGCGCTCGCAGGTGCGTCGCCCGCGAGACGCACGCGGACGTAGCGGCGCGCGGAGGCGTCGCCTGCGAGCGGCTCGAGCGCGATCACTTTTCCGCGCGGCCACGCGGTCTCGGCTGCGCGCGCGAGCGCGCTCGCGTGCCGCGCGCCGACGACGGAAGCGTCCATCCCGCGGCGCGTTAGCCGAGGCAATTTGACTTGGCAAATGGAATCTCTAATCTCCGGACGGTTTTGCGGCGCATGCCGCCTAATCCTTCGAGAGCTGCCGCGTGACGAATCCCTACATCGCTCTGCTGATCAGCTTCGCGCTCTGCGCGCTCGTCGCTGCGATCATGATGAGCGCGAGCTGGCTGCTGGGCCCGAAGCGGGAGTCGAAGGCCAAGCTCGAGATCTTCGAGACCGGCAACCCGCCGATCGGCTCGATCCGCGGCATGCGGTTCCCGGTCAAGTTCTACCTCGTCGCGATCCTGTTCGTGGTCTTCGACGTCGAGGTGGTGTTCATGTATCCCTGGGCGGTCGTCTTCCGTCGCCTCGGCTGGATGGGGCTCTGGGAGATGGCCGCCTTCGTGGCGGTGCTCGGCGTCGGGCTCGCCTACGTCTGGCGCGTCGGCGCTCTGGAATGGGACTGAGGGCGTTGCTCGAGCGAGCAGCCCAACGGGGGAGAGGAGCGCGGCGGGGTCGTCGATGGAGCTGTTGATCGCCTTCGGCAAGGCGCTGGTCGCGCTGTTCATCATCCTGCAGGTCACGGTCCTGCTGCTGTGGATCGAGCGCAAAGGCTCGGCGCTGATTCAGGACCGCGTCGGCGCGAACCGCGCGAACATCTTCGGCGGGCTGCTGCCCTTCAACCTCGGCATCGTCAACACGCTGATGGCCGACCCGCTGAAGCTCTTCCACAAGGAAGACATCGTCCCCAAGGACGCCGACCGCTTCCTGCACTGGCTCGCGCCGTTCGCGGCGGTGCTGCCGCTGTTCGTCACGTTCGCGGTGGTGCCGTTCGGCGACGTGCTGGTGATCGGCGACACGGTGATCAACCTGCAGGCGGCGGAGCTCAACGTCGGGCTGCTGTTCATCCTCGGCATGGTGTCGCTCGGCGTGTACGGCGTGATCATCGGCGGCTGGGCGTCGAACTCGCGCTACGCGTTCCTGGGCGGCGTGCGCGGCTCGGCGCAGATGATCTCGTACGAGCTCGGGATGGGGCTCGCGCTGGTCGCGGTGGTGCTCACCTACGGCACGCTCGATCTGCAGGAGATCGCGCGCGCGCAGGGGCAGCTCATGTGGGGCGTGATCCCGGCCTGGGGCGTCTTCTACCAGCCGCTCGCGCTGATCATCTTCTTCATCGCGGGGATGGCCGAGTCGAAGCGCGCGCCGTTCGACCTGCCCGAGGCGGAGTCGGAGCTCGTGGCCGGCTTCTACACCGAGTACTCCGGCTCGAAGCAGTCGATGTTCATGATGTCGGACTTCATCGAGATCGCGATCGTCGCGGCGCTGGTCACGACGCTGTTCTTCGGTGGCTGGCAGGTGCCGTATCTCTACCGTGACGGCTTCCACCTGCCGGGCGGCTACTTCTTCGCGGTGCCGTCGCTGGTGGTGACGTTGCTGCAGGTCGCGTCGTTCCTCATCAAGCTCTTCATCTTCTGCTGGCTGCAGATCCTCGTGCGCTGGACGTTCCCGCGCATGCGTTACGACCACCTCATGACCCTCGGCTGGAAGCGTCTGCTGCCGATCGGGCTCGCAAACGTCGCCGTGACCGCCGTTCTGGTGCTCGCGCTCGAAGGTTGGACGGTCGCGTGATCGCTTTCTACTTCATCGCCATTCTGATGATCGCCTCGGCGTTGACGGTGATCCTGCACCGCAACCCGATCTACTCGGCGCTCGCGCTGGTGAACACGCTCTTCCTGATCGCCGTCGCGTTCGTGCTCCTCGACGCGGAGCTGATCGCGATGCTGCAGGTGATCGTCTACGCCGGCGCGATCGTCATCCTGTTTTTGTTCGTGATCATGCTGCTCAACGTCGAGGTGGAGCAACGAAGCTTCCGGCTGTCCAAGTTCGGCACGGCCGGGCTCGCCTTCGCGCTGCTGCTCGCGCTCGAGCTCGGCGTGCTGGCGATCGTTTACGAGCCGATGCAGATCGCGTCGCCGCCGGCCGGGTTCGGCACGACCGAGCTGCTCGCGGAGAACCTGTTCGCGAAGAGCTTACTGCCGTTCGAGCTGACCAGCGTGCTGCTGCTCGTCGCGGTCGTGGGCGCCGTCGTCATGGCGCGGCGCAAGGCTTGAGGAGGAGGCCGGCGGGATGGGCGTGTCGGTCGAGCACTATCTGATCCTCGCCGCGCTGATCTTCGCGATCGGCTGCGCGGGCGTTCTGCTGCGGCGCAACGTGATCGTCATCCTGATGTCGGTCGAGCTGATGCTGAACGCGGTGAACCTGACGTTCGTCGCGCTCGCGCGGCAGCAGCTCTCGATGGACGGGCAGGTGATCGTCTTCTTCGTCATGACGGTCGCCGCGGCCGAGGTCGCGGTCGGTCTCGCGATCTTCCTCGCGATCTACTCGCAGCGCCGCACCGTCAACGCCGACGAGATCAACCTGCTGCGCTGGTAGGCGAGAGATGCATCCCGCACCCGACACCGCCGCCGTCGTTGCGACCAGCCTCCTGCGCTGGATTCCGCTGTTGCCGCTGATCGGCGTCGCTTGCGGCGTCTTCGCGTCCGTCACCGGACGCCGCAACATCGTCCACGTCACCGGACCGGGCAGCGTGCTGCTCGCGTTCGTCGTCGCCGTGATCACGGTGGCGAAGCTCTGGTCGCTGCCGACCGGCGGCGTGCTGGTCGATCAGGTCTTCACCTGGATCGGCGTCAGCCCGCTGCGCATCGACCTCACGTTCCGCGTCGACGTGCTGACCAGCGTGATGATCCTGATCATCACCGGGATCGGCTTCCTGATCCACCTCTACTCGCTGGGCTACATGCACGACGACCCGGACGAGGCGCGGTTCTTCGCCTACCTGAACCTGTTCACCGCCTCGATGCTGGTGCTCGTCCTCGCCGACACGCTGCCGGTGATGTTCGTCGGCTGGGAGGGCGTGGGCGTCTGCTCGTACCTGCTGATCGGCTTCTGGTACCAGGAGCGTCCGAACGCCGACGCCGGGCAGAAGGCGATGATCGTGAACCGCGTCGGCGACGCCGCGTTCCTGATCGGCATGTTCGTCCTCTTCTGGAGCATGTTCGATCTCGGCACGCCGTCGCTGCGCTTCGAGGACGTGAACCGGCTCGCGCCGGAGCTCGGGCGCGTCGCGCCGTGGGTCGTCACCGCGGTCTGCCTGCTGCTGCTGTTCGGTGCGACCGGCAAGTCGGCGCAGATCCCGCTCTACGTCTGGCTGCCGGACGCGATGGCGGGTCCGACGCCGGTCTCCGCGCTGATCCACGCCGCGACCATGGTGACCGCGGGCGTCTACATGATCGCGCGTCTCTCGCCGCTCTACGTGCAGGCGCCGATCGCGCTCGACGTGGTCGCGACGATCGGCGCGATCACCGCGATGTTCGCGGCCACGATGGCGCTCGTGCAGAACGATCTGAAGAAGATCCTCGCGTACTCGACGGTCTCGCAGATCGGCTACATGGTGCTCGGCGTCGGGGTGGGGGCGTTCTCGGCCGGCATCTTCCACCTCATGACGCACGCCTGCTTCAAGGCGCTGCTCTTCCTCGGCGCCGGTAGCGTGATGCACGCGCTGCACGGCGAGCTCGACGTCCACAAGATGGGTGATCTGAAGAGCAAGCTGCCGATCACGGGCAAGACGTTCCTCGTCGCCTGCCTCGCGATCGCCGGCGTGCCGCCGTTCGCCGCGTTCTTCTCGAAGGACATGATCCTCGAGGCGGCCTTCGCGAGCGGTCACACCGTGCTGTGGTTCATCGGCTTCGCCGCCGCCGGCCTGACCTCGTTCTACATGTTCCGCGCGTACTTCCTCGCCTTCGAGGGCGAGAGCCGCGTCGAGCCCGAGAAGGCGGCGCACGTGCACGAGTCGCCGACGGTGATGACGATCCCGCTGATCGTGCTCGCGGTGCTGTCGACCGTCGCGGGCTGGATCGGGCTACCGCACGGCTTCCTGTGGGGCGACGCGTTCGGTCACTACCTCGAGCCCGCGCTCGCGCCGCCCGACGCGCTCGGCCACCACGAGATCACGACCGGCACGCTGCTCTTCCTGATGGTGATCACGACCGGCGTCGCGGTGCTCGGGATCTGGGTCGCGTACCTCTTCTACCTGCGCTCGCCCGAGCTGCCGGCGCGTCTCGCCGAGCGCGCGCACGGTCTCTACGTCCTCCTGTGGAACAAGTACTGGGTCGACGAGATCTACGACGCGCTGATCGTGCGTCCGTACTTCCGCACCTCGACGTTCTTCTGGAAGGTCGTCGACGCCATGATGATCGACGGGCTGGTCAACGGCAGCGGGCGCGCCGTCGCCGCGACCGCGTCCGTCTGGCGCCGCCTGCAGGACGGCAACGTGCAGCACTACGCGATGGCGATGCTGGTCGGCGCCGTCTTCACCTTCGGCGTCTACTGGTGGCTCGGTACGCGCTGAAGATTTGGAAGCCGTGATGGACCAGCTGCCGCTGCTCTCGCTCGTCGTCGTTACGCCGTTCATCGCGTCGCTGATCATCAGCGCGCTGCCGGCGCAGCCCGTCACCATCCCGCGTCAGGTGGCGTTCTGGCTGTCGCTGATCCCGTTCTTCCTGTCGCTCCTGGTGCTGGCCGCGTTCGATCCGACGGTCGGCACGCTGCAGCTCACCGAGAGCGTCCCGTGGATGCCGAGCCTCGGCATCAACTACTCGGTCGGCGTCGACGGCTTCTCGCTCTGGCTGATCCTGCTGACGACGTTCCTCACGCCGGTCGTCATCCTCGCCGCGTGGACCGACATCCAGCACCGCGTGAAGGAGTTCATGTTCTTCATGCTGCTGCTCGAGAGCGGCATGCTGGGCGCGCTGGTCGCGACGGACCTGTTCCTGTTCTTCATGTTCTGGGAGCTGATGCTCTTCCCGATGGTGTTCGTCATCGGGATCTGGGGCGGTCCGCGCCGGCGCTACGCGGCGATCAAGTTCGTCATCTACACGATGGCGGGCAGCGCGCTGATGCTGGTCGCGATGCTGTATCTGGTCTTGACGCACGCCAAGACCGGCCAGCTCAGCTTCGACATCCTGACGCTCTACGACACGAAGCTCAGCTACACCGAGCAGACCTTCCTGTTCTGGGCGTTCGCGATCGCCTTCATGATCAAGGTGCCCATGGTGCCCTTCCACACCTGGCTGCCGGACGCGCACACCGAGGCGCCGACCGGCGGCTCGGTCGACCTGGCGGGCGTGCTGCTGAAGATGGGCGCCTACGGCTTCCTGCGCTTCGCGCTGCCGATGTTTCCGCTCGCCGCGCAAGACGCGTTCCCGTGGATCATCGGCCTCGCCGTCGTGGGGATCATCTACGGCGCGATGGTGTCGTTGCCGCAGGCCGACATGAAGCGGCTCGTCGCCTACTCGTCGGTGAGCCACCTCGGCTTCGTCATGCTCGGCATCTACGCCTTCAACCGCACCGGCATGACGGGCGGCGTCCTGCAGATGGTCAACCACGGTCTGTCGACGGGCGCGCTCTTCATCCTGATCGGCTTCATCTACGACCGCCGGCACACGCGGCAGATCTCGCAGTACGGCGGCCTGTGGGCGGTCGTGCCGATCTTCTCGAGCCTGTTCCTGATCGTCACGCTGTCGTCGATCGGCCTGCCCGGGCTGAACGGCTTCGTCGGCGAGTTCCTGATCCTGCTCGGCGCGTATCGCGCGCACCCGTGGGCGGCCGCGATCGCGACGCTCGGCGTGGTGCTCGGCGCGGCCTACCTGCTGACGATGTACAAGCGGGTCATCTTCGGCCCGGTGACGCACGAGGAGAACCGCTCGCTGAAGGACCTGTCGGCGCGTGAGATCGCGGCCGTC
This sequence comes from Candidatus Binatia bacterium, assembly GCA_036563615.1. Lineage (NCBI taxonomy): Bacteria > Candidatus Binatota > Binatia (SeqCode) > Binatia bacterium. The sequence continues at coordinate 42,015 of DATCMB010000005.1, read as the reverse complement.
GCCCCGGTGATCCTGCTGATCTTCTGGATCGGCATCTATCCCAAGCCGTTCCTCGATCGCATCGAGCCGACCGCGGCGGTGCTGTTGCAGCGCCTCGAGCGCGCCGGCGCCGACCGTCACATGGGCGACAAGCAGCGTCCGCTGGCGAGCGTCGAAGACGGCCAGGAGGAGGACGAGGCGCAGCTCGTGCGCGAGGATGACGACGCGCGGCTCGCGCACAACGTCACGCAAGCGACGGCGACGGGGGAGTTGCGGTGATCGAGGTCGTCTTCGGAGCCGACGAGGCGCGCGCGCTCGCGCCCGTCCTGGTCGTGCTGGTGGTGGCGATGGCCGGCCTGCTGGTCGAGGCCTTCGTCGACGACCGTTCGGACGAGCCGTACCGTCCGGTGTGGTTCTCGCTGGCCGGCGTCGTGGGCGGCATCGTCGCGACCGCTCTGCTGTGGAACAACGCGCACACGGCCTTCCACGGCACGTTCGCGCTCGACGGCGTCGCGGCGTTCACCAACGTCGTCTGCCTGCTCGCGGCCGGAGCGAGCATCCTCACCGCGCCCGCGTACCTCGCGACCCTCGGCGTGCGCGCGCGCGAGTTCTACCCGCTCGTGCTGTTCGCGGCGTCGGGCATGATGGTGATGGGCGCGGCGCGCGACCTCATCGTCCTGTTCCTCGGCCTCGAGATCATGTCGATCGCCGCGTACGTGCTGGCCGGCATCCACCGCACGGACCGCGCGTCGGGCGAGGCGGCGCTCAAGTACTTCCTGCTCGGCGCGTTCGCGACGGGCTTCCTGCTCTACGGCATCGCCGTGTTCTACGGCGTCACCGGCTCGACCGCGTACTCGGCGATCGCCGCCGCGCTCCCGAGCGCGAACCGCGTCGTCGTGCTGGGCGGCGTCGCGCTGCTGATCGTCGCGCTCGGCTTCAAGGTGAGCGCGGTGCCGTTCCACTTCTGGGCGCCCGACGTCTACCAGGGCGCGCCGACCACGGTGACCGCGCTGATGGCGGTCGGCATCAAGGCCGCGGCGGTCGCCGGCTTCGCGCGGCTGTTCATCACCGCGTTCTCGTCGCTGCACGCCGACTGGGCGATGGTGCTGTGGTGGCTGTCGGTGCTCACCATGACGGTGGGCAACTTCGTCGCCATCGTCCAGAGCAACGTCAAGCGCATGCTCGCGTACTCGAGCATCGCGCACGCCGGCTACCTGCTCGCCGCGATCGTCGCCGGCACGCCGCGCGGCGGCGGCGCGGTGCTGTTCTACCTGCTCGCGTACGCCTTCATGAACCTCGGCGCGTTCGCCGTGGTGACCGCGCTCGGCGCGAAGGGCGAGCCGAACGAGCAGTTCTCCGACTACGCGGGCCTCGCGCAGCGCCACCCGCTGGTCGCCGCGGCGATGGCGTTGTTCATGCTGTCGCTGACCGGCATCCCGCCGCTCGTCGGCTTCGTCGGCAAGCTCTACTTGATCGAGGCGATCGTCGACGCCGGCTACATCTGGCTCGCGGTGATCATGGTGCTGAACAGCGCCGTGTCGGCGTACTACTACCTGCGCCTGATCATCGAGATGTTCATGCGCGAGCCCGAGAAGGCGGTGACGGTCCAGCCGGCGCCCTTCCTGATCGCCTGCCTGCTGCTCGCGACCGTCGGCACGATCTTCTTCGGTCTGTTCCCCGACGGACCGCTCGACTTCGCCCGCGAGTCGTTCCGGGTGCTCCAGTAGCCGGTTCGGCAAACGCTAAGGTTTCTGCGAAGCAGCGCCGATGACGGGGATGTGGGCGCTCGTGCGCCCGCGCCCCGTCATGTCGCTCACGCGAAGGCTCTTTGCCCTGGTCGCGCTGGCCCTGGCGATCGTCGCCGCGGTCGGGGTGATCTCGCTGCGTAGCAGCGCCGACCTGATCCACAGCGGCCACCAGGTCGCGGACGCACACGAATTCTTGCAGGCGCTCGACGCCCTGCAGAGCGACGTCGCCGACGTCGAGGCCGGGCAGCGTGGCTACGTCATCACCGGCGAGGAGACCTACCTCGAGCCGATGAACGACGCGATCCACCGCGTCGGCCGCGACCTCTCGCGTCTCGACGTGCTGGTCGACGACGAGTGGGTGCGCGAGCACCTCGACGACCTCGAGCTGCTCGTCGAGCAGCTCGTCTCGAGCTCGCGTCAGATCGTCGGGCTGCGGCGCACGCACGGCTTCGAAGCCGCGGCCGAGGCCGTCCGCACCCAGGGCGGCAAGGCCAAGATGGACGCCATCCGCTCGCTGGTCGCCGAGATGCGCACGCGGCAGCAGGCGGTGCTCGCCGTCCGCACGGCGCTCTCCGAGGGCAAGGCGCGGTTTGCGAACGGCGCGGTGATCGGCGGGACGATCGTCAGCGCCCTCTTGATCCTGGCCGTGTTCTTCCTGCTCGCGCGCGAGGCCGGGGCGCACCGCCGCACCCACCACGAGCTGCGCAAGAGCCACGCGCTCGCGGAAGGAATCCTGACGAGCATGGCCGACGCCGTCGTCGTCGCCGACCCGACCGGCAACGTGATCGCGATGAACCCGGCTGCGGAGCGCTTGTTCGGGCGCGCGGCGAGCGGTGCGGCGCGCGCGCTGACGCTGTGCTGCGGCGACGCGCAGACGCCGCTCGCGCCGGAGGAGACGCCGATCGGGCGCGCGGTGCGCGGCGAGTCGGTCGACTCCTTCGAATGCGTCACGCGTGCGGAGGGCCGCTCCGAGCCCGTCTGGCTCAGCATCTCGGCGCGATCGCTCACGTCGGCGAGCGGCGACGCGCTCGGCGCGGTCGCGGTGTGCCGCGACGTCACCGCGGCGAAGCGCGCCGAGCTCGAGCTGCGCGAGACCAACGAGAGCCTGCGCGCGTCGGTCGAGGAGCTCGCGCGGCGCAACGACGAGATCTCGCTGCTCGGCGAGCTGAGCGGTCTGCTGCAGGCGTGCGCCGACGAGTCGGAAGCGGGGAGCATCATCGCGCAGTCGTTCGAGCGTCTGCTGCCGGGCAGCAGCGGCGTGCTCTACCTCTTGAACTCGTCGCGCAACCTGGCGTTCGCCGCCACGCGCTGGGGCGATCCGCCGCCGCCCGAGGAGAGCTTCACGCCCGAGACGTGCTGGGCGCTGCGCCGCGGCCAGTCGCACGTGCTCGAGAGCCACCGCCTCGGGCTCCGCTGCGCGCACGTCGACCCGAGCGTCGGCTCGTACGTCTGCCTGCCGCTCGTCGCCCAGGGCGAGGCGCTCGGCGTGCTGCACGTCCGGCTCGACCTGCCGTCGATCAAGGAGCGCGGCGCCGCCGTGCAGCGCTTGCTGCGCACGCTCGCCGACGAGGTCGGGCTCGCGCTCGCGAACCTCCGCCTGCGCGAGACCCTGCGCAGCCAGTCGATCCGCGACCCGCTCACCAACCTCTTCAACCGCCGCTACATGGAGGAGTCGCTCGACCGCGAGCTGCAGCGCGCCACGCGTCGCAAGGCGCCGCTCGCGCTGCTGATGCTCGACATCGACCACTTCAAGGAGTTCAACGACGCCTTCGGCCACGACGCGGGCGACGCGCTGCTGTGCGAGCTCGGCGCCAGGCTGCAGAATTCGATCCGCGGCGAGGATCTCGCCTGTCGTTACGGCGGCGAGGAGTTCGTCATCATCTTGCCCGAGGCGTCGCTCGCCGACGCGCAGCAGCGCGCCGAGAGCCTGCGCGAGGCGGCGAAGCGCATCGTCGTGCGCCACCAGGAGCGCACGCTGACGCCGGTGACGCTGTCGCTCGGCGTCGCCGTCTTCCCGCAGCACGCCGACTCCGGCAAGGCGCTGCTGCTCGCCGCCGACCGCGCGCTCTACCGCGCGAAGACCGCCGGCCGCGACCGCATCGCGATCGCGTCGGACGACGCGCTCGAGGTCGCGAGCGGCGTGTCGTGAGCGGAGCGCGCCGCGCTCGGCGACGCAGCGCGCGGGGGCGTCAGCTAATCGTCCCCCAGGCTTCCGGGTTGCGCCGCAGGTAGGCGTGGACCTTCAGGTTGGCGACGATCATCGCCAGGCTCTCGAGCAGGTTCTTGCGCGGCGGCGGGACGAAGCGGCGCAGCATGCTGCGCACCGAGTAGAAGCCCGAGTAGACGGCGTTGAAGCCGTCGATCATCTCGCGCGCCGACATGTTCTTCGGCGCGACGTTCGGGCTGCCGTAGTCGTAGCGACCCCAGTCGTCGTTGAGGATGCGCCCGGCGGCCTTCATGTCGGCGTGGAACTTGGTGCCGGGGTAGGGCGCCGGCGTGAACAGCTTGAGGAAGCTGATCTTGTTCTCGTCGAGCCAGCGCAGCGTCGCGGCGAAGGTCTCGGGGGTGTCGCCGTCGAGGCCGACCATGACGAGCGCGATCACCTGGATGCCGCGCGCGCGCAGCTTCGCGATGTCCTCGGCGTAGCGGCTCGGCTTGTTGAAGTTCTTCCCGACCGACGCGAGGCTCTCCTCGTTGAGGCTCTCGAAGCCGATCGACAGCACGCGCGCGCCCGAGCGCGCGACGAGATCGAGCAGCTCCGGGTCGCGCGCGACGTTGATCGTCGCCTGGCTCACCCACTGGATCTTCTTCGGGATGAGCGCGCGGAACATCTCCTTCGCCTTCTCGGGGTTGGCGATGGGATTGTCGTCGAGGAAGAGAAAGCGGCGCGCGCCGATCGCGCGCATGCGATCGACCTCGTCGATGAACTCGTCGAGCGGGCGCGTGCGGTAGGTGCGCGCGTAGTACGTCTGCACCGCGCAGTACTCGCAGGGGTGCGGGCAGCCGCGCGAGAACTGGATCGGCCAGAAGAAGTACATCCGGTAGAGCCAGCTCTTGCGGAACGCTTCGGGCTTGAGCAGCGGCAGCGACCAGTAGTCGATCTGCGGGAGCCCGCGCAGGTCGTGCCAGCGGTCGGCGCGGTAGATGCCGGCGCTGCGTCCGCTCTCGAGGTCGTCGAGGACGCGCTCCCAGACGTACTCCGCCTCGCCTGCGACCACGGCGTCGGCGTGGCGCAGCGAGTCCTCGGCGGTGAGCGTCACCCAGGTGCCGCCGAGCACGACCTTCTTGCCGCGCTCGCGGAAGTGGTCGGCGAGCTCGTAGGCGCGGCGGATCTGAGGGCCCATCGCCGTCAAGCCGACGACGTCGGCCTCGCGCTCGACCCGCGCAATGTCGAGGTCGTGCATCAGCTCGTCGGTGAACGTCACCTGGTGCCGCGACGGCGTGAGCGCCTTCAGGTACGGCAGCGTGATGCCGCTCGTCCAGTAGCGCGTCGTCTTCGCCAGGCTTCCGTCGGGCAGGTAGTGCGTCGGCGAGATCAGATGGATCCGCATGGGGTGGAAGGAGCGATGATGGCGAGCCCCCAGCGAACTGTCAACGCGGTCGAGACCGCGATCGTTCGGTCCGTGCCGACGCCCTGCGCTCAGCGCAGGAAGGTCTTGCGCACGACGCGCAGCAGGCGGTCGCGCAGCTCCTCGCGCGAGTCCTTCATGCCGTTCGCGACCCAGTGCGCGAGGTGGATCTGGTCGATGCCGCTGAACAGCACGGCGAGGTAGGCCGGGTCCTCGTCGATGAAGACGCCCGACGCGACGCCGCGCGCGAAGATCTGCGCCTGCAGGCCGTGGATCGTGTCGGCGAGCGCGGCGCGCGTTCCGGGGTAGGTCATGCGCAGCGCCCAGGCCGCGCCGGTGCGCAGGTTCATGCGCAGGAAATCGGTGTGCGTGTAGAAGTAGTCGATGTACGCCGTCGCCAGCGCCTCGAGCGCGTCGAGCGGCTCGCGGTCCTGTGCGACGATGTCCTGCACGAGCGCGAACAGCTCGTTGCCGCGCTTCTCGATGATCGACGCGTAGATGTGCTCCTTGCTCGGAAAGAGCGCGTAGATCGAGCCCATCGAGAGTTCGGCGAGGCGCGAGATGTCCTGCACCTTCGCCGACTCGAAGTCCTGCTCGGCGAAGACCTTCTCGCCGGCCGCGAGGATGTGCTCGCGGTAGACCGACTCGCGCGCCGCGCGCGCCGCCGCGCGCGGGCTCGCGGCGCGCGCCACCGCCGCGCCCGAGCGCGCGTCGCGTGGCGGGGTGCGTCTCGTCGTCCGAGAAGCCATTCGAATCGACGAAATCTTAGCATAGCGAAATTGATTGACAAGTCGATTTTCCGAATGGTAATTCGGAAATCACCAGCCGAGGGAGGGTCGAGCCATGGAGTTCGGAATCTTTTCCCAGATGCACGTGCCGCCCGGCGAGGACGAGCACACGCGGTTCATCCGCGAGGTCGACGTCGCGCTGGCGGTCGAGGCGGCGGGCTTCAAGTACGACTGGGCGCCCGAGCACCACTTCCTCGAGCACTACTCGCACCAGCCCGCGCCGGAGGTCTTCCTGAGCTTCGTCGCGGCGCGTGCCCCGCGGCTGCACGTCGGGCACGCGATCGTCAACATCACCGCACCCGTCAATCACCCGGCGCGCGTCGCCGAGCGCATCGCGACGCTCGACCACCTGACCGAGGGCCGCGTCGAGTTCGGCACCGGACGCGGCTCGTCGTCGGCGGAGTGGGGCGGATTCGACATCCCCTCGGCGGACGCGACCAAGGACCTCTGGCGCGAGTCGATCGAGCAGATCCCGCGCATGTGGCGCGACGTGCCCTACGCCTACGAGGGCAAGTCGTTCCGCATGCCGCAGCGCAACGTGCTGCCGAAGCCGTTCTCGAAGCCGAACCCGCCGATCTGGCTCGCGTGCTCGAGCCCGTCGACCTTCACGCTCGCGGGCGAGCTCGGCCTCGGCGCGCTGTGCTTCGTCAACGGCACCATCGAGGACGTGAAGCCGCTGATCGCGGCCTACAAGGAGGCCATCGCCAAGTGCCGCAACCCGATCGGCGGCTTCGTCAATGACAACATTGCCGTGACGAGCCAGATGTTCTGCCTCGAGGACGGCGACGAGGCGCGCTACCTGTTCAGCAAGGCGAAGACCGGCCAGTTCCTCGAGTTCTTCTTCAAGTGGCTCGACTCGGTGCCGCGTCCCGCCGGGTTGCCGAAGACCGGGCCGGTGAAGGTCCCGGAGCCGACGCCCGAGCAGCTCGCGCAGCGCACCCGCGCCGGCGGCTACATGATCGGCTCGCCGGACGAGATCGCGGCCTCGATCCAGCAGTACGAGGAGATCGGCGTCGACCAGCTCATCTACGCGCCGCTCACCATGGTCATGGACCAGAAGCACGTGCTGCGCTCGATCGAGACCTTCGGCAAGCACGTGCTGCCGCGCTTCGACCGCGATCCCGTGCATCGCACGACGCGCCTGCGCGAGGCGGCGCTGGCGCAGGCGGCGTGACGCGCTTGCTTCCTCGGCCGGGCGAGGGCGATAAGCCAGACGACGTCGGGCGCACGGCGCGCCCGCAGGGTGGGATCGTCTGGTGAGCAACCCTCCGGTTTACGATCGGGTGCTGATCGGCGGCGAGTGGGTCCGCGCCGCGAACGGCACCTACGAGATCATCAACCCGGCGACCGAGGAGGTCGCGGGATACGCCCCCGAGTGCTCGCTCGAGCAGGTGCGCGAGGCCGCGCGCGCGGCGCGCGCGGCGTTCGACCGCGGGCCCTGGCCGCGCATGAGCGGCGCCGAGCGCGGCAAGCTGCTCGCCGAGGCGGCGGCGAGGTTCCGCGCCGCGGTGCCGGATCTGGTCGAGCTGACGATCGCCGAGACCGGCGCGCTGAAGCCGATCGCCGAGCGCCTGCAGGTCGCGGAAGTCGTGACGCGCCTCGAGAAGTACGCCGAGCTCGCGCGCGAGCCCGACCTGCAGCCGATGCCGCCGCTCGAGCGTCCGGGCGTCGCCGGCAGCTCGGCGACGCTCGCGAGCGGGATCGTCGTGCGCGAGCCGGTCGGCGTCGTCGCCTGCATCAGCCCGTTCAACTTCCCGCTCACCAACTGCGCCGGCAAGATCGGACCGGCGCTCGCGTGCGGCAACACGGTGGTGATCAAGCCGCCGCCGCTCGACCCGATGGGCGTCGCCGAGCTCGCGCGCATCGTCGGCGAGGTGCTGCCGCCCGGCGTGGTGAACTTCGTCTGCGGCTCCGGACCGGAGATCGGCGAGGCGCTGACCGTCGCGCCCGAGGTCGACATGATCTCGTTCACCGGCAGCTCGCTCGTCGGACGCAAGATCGAGGAAGCGGCGGGACGCACGCTCAAGCGCACGCTGATGGAGCTCGGCGGCAAGTCGGCGAACATCGTCTTCGCCGACGCCGACCTCGAGCGGGCGCTCGGCACCGCGATGAGCGTCTGGACCTTCCACTCGGGTCAGATCTGCATCGCGCCGACGCGGCTCTTGGTCGAGGACTCGATCTACGACCAGTTCACCGCGCGCATGGCGGCGGCGGCACCCAGGCTCAAGATCGGCGACCCGCACGAGCCGGGCGTCGTGGTCGGTCCGCTCGTCTCGCGCGGGCAGCGCGAGCGCGTCGAGCGCTACGTGAAGATCGGCATCGAGGAGGGCGCGAAGCTCGCGTGCGGCGGCAAGCGTCCCGAGACGCCGAGCCGCGGCTTCTACTACGAGCCGACGCTCTTCACCGAGGCGACCAACGACATGACGATCGCGCGCGAGGAGATCTTCGGCCCGGTGATCACCGCGATCCGCTTCAAGACCGAGGAGGAGGCGATCGCGATCGCCAACGACTCGGACTTCGGCCTCTACGGCTACGTCTGGACGCGCGACACCGCGCGCGGGCTGCGCGTCGCGCGCGCGATGCGCACCGGAACCGTGCAGATCAACGGCGCGCCGCCGAATCCCGACGCGCCGTTCGGCGGCTACAAGATGAGCGGCATCGGCCGCGACGGCGGACGCTTCGCGCTCGCAACCTACAGCGAGCTCAAGTACGTCGGCTGGGCGAGCTGACGGAGCAGGGGAGGCAGCGTCGAGACATGCTGGCAGCGGTGTTCCACGAGGTCGGGGCCCCGGTCTCGGTCGAGGAGGTCGAGGTCCGCGATCCGCAGGAAGGCGAGGTGCGCGTCGCGATCGAGGCGGCGGGGCTCTGCCACTCCGACGTGAGCGCGATCAACGGCACCTTCCCGACGCCGCGGCCGACGGTCATGGGCCACGAGGGCGCGGGCTACGTCGAGGCGCTCGGGCCCGGCGTGCGGACGCTCAAGGAAGGCGACCCGGTCGTGCTGTCGACGCTCGCGCACTGCGGCCACTGCCCGGAGTGCGACGTCGGCCGTCCGACGCTGTGCCACAACGCGCCGCGACCCGGCACGCCGTTCACCGTGCGCGGCAAGCCGGCGTATCAATTCGCCAACACCTCGACGTTCGCGCAGCGCACGGTCGTCAAGGTGTCGAGCGCGATCCCGATGCCGAAGGAGATGCCGATGGCGCAGGCCGCGCTGATCGGCTGCGGCATCATGACCGGCGTCGGCGCGGTGCTGAACCGGGCGAAGGTCGAGGCCGGACGCTCGATGGCGGTGTTCGGCGCGGGCGGCATCGGCCTCAACATCATCCAGGGCGGGATCCTCGCCGGCGCGGGGCGCATCATCGCGGTCGACCTGATGCCGGCGAAGCTCGAGTGGGCGCGGCGCTTCGGCGCGACCGACGTGATCGACGCGCGCGAGACCGATCCGGTGCAGGCGGTGAAGGACCTGACGCGCGGCCGCGGCGTCGACTACGCGTTCGAGGCGGTCGGCAGCCTGAGCGCGATCGAGCAGGCATTTTCTTCGCTTGCTCCGGGCGGCACGCTGACCGTCGTCGGCGTGCCGAAGCTCGACGCGCGCGCCGACTTCCTGGTCAACGCGCTGCGCCTCGACCGCGCGATCCTCGGCTGTCGCTACGGCACGGCGCGTCCGCAGCACGACTTCCCGATGCTGGCGGAGCTCTATCTCAGCGGGCGGCTCAAGATCGACGAGCTGATCACGCGCCAGTACGCGTTGCGCGACGTCAATCGCGCGATCGCGGACCTCGAGCGCGGCGACCTCGCCCGCGGCGTCTTCGACATGAAGGAATAGGAAGGGAGAAACCCACATGGGCAAGTATGGGTTCCACGTCATCGACGCCGACGGTCACGGCGGCGAGTTCGCCAACTGGCAGGACGCGATCCCCGAGAAGTTCAAGCCGCGCCTCGCGGAGTACCGCGAGAAGATCAAGCAGCACTACTCGCGGCTGCCGCTGCCCGGCGGCGGTCAGGCGCGCAAGGGCGACAAGTTCTCGATCCGCCCGGGGATGAACGATCCCAAGCTGCGGCTCGAGGACATGGACCTCGAGGGCATCGACGTCACCGTCACCTTCCCCGGCGGCGCGGGCGAGGAGTGGGCGATGCTCGACCCCGAGTTCTCGCTCGCGCTCTGCCAGGCGCTGAACAACTCCAAGGCGGCGTTCTGCAAGGAGGGCAAGGGACGCGTCTTCGCGCTCGCCAAGCTGCCGATGATCGATCCGGAGCTCGCGGCGAAGGAGCTACGCCGCGCGGTCACCGAGCTCGGCCTGGTCGGCATGGTGTGCACGCAGCACGTGCGCGAGAAGAACCTCGACCACCCGTCGTTCGACGTCGTGTGGGCCGAGGCGGAGCGCCTCGGCGTGCCGGTGTGCATCCACGGCGGCGGTCAGGCGCCGGACCAGTACCCGGTGTGCGTCGATCGCTTCAACACGCGCCTCGAGGTGCACGCCATCACGCACCCGGTCGGCAACATGATCGCGCTCGACTCGTTCTGCGTCGGCGGCATCATCCACCGCTTCCCGAAGCTGCGCGTCGCGTTCATGGAGTCGGGCTGCGGCTGGCTGCCGTTCTGGCTGTGGCGCCTCGACGAGCACTACGAGAAGATGCCCGAGCAGGCGCCGAACATCGATCGCAAGCCGAGCGAGTACTTCTACTCGAACTGCTGGATCTCGTGCGATCCCGACGAGCAGATGATCCCCGAGGTCGTGAAGCTCTGCGGCGACGACCGGATCATCTACGCGTCCGACTACTACCACTGGGACTGCGCGTTCCCGGACACGGTCAAGCTGATCGCCGAGCGCAACGACCTCTCCGAGAAGACGAAGAAGAAGATCCTCGGCGACAACGCGGCGAAGCTCTACAACCTCTGATGGCCGCACGGAGCGGACGCGATCGGGCGTGCGCTCCACGTGCTCGACGACGACGGGCCCGACCGATCGCGCTGACGCGGTCGGCGGGCCCGTTGTCGTTTCGGCGAGTCACGTTGTTCGGACGACCCGGCGCGGCGACGACGGAAGCCCTCCTGCTGCCGTCACCCCACGCCCGATCGATCCTTTGAATCGCGTCGGCGCGGGCGCCCGCGCGCCCGCCGACGTCCCCCATCACCACCACCCATCCACGATCACCAGCGCCGCCGACCTTCGTCCAGCCCATCCCCACGAGCACCCCTCGGCCCCGTGCGACGCTGCGTGATGGCTCGAGCAAGGAGCACCTCGCATGCCAGCGCGCTCCCCCGCGAAACCCGCATCTTCGTTGACCCGGCGAGCTGCGTGCCCCGCGGATCGCGTCAAGCTCATGACAGGGGCGACGCCCGTGCGTCACCCCGATGGCGCCGAGAGCGTCCCGGCTCTCGCCCCCGCCCCCCGGACTCGATAGACGGAGCGGGATGACGGCTGAGGACGAGCGGCTCCTGGAAGAGCTGGTGGCGGCGCTCGAGAGCGCAGCGCCGCGCCCGCTGTCGGTCAACGACCTGGCACGACGGCTCGAGCTCGAGCGCTACGACCGTCGTGGCCTCGTGCGCCTGCTCGAGGGCGAGGTCGAGCGCGGACGCCTGCGGCGCGTCGGCAAGACGCGCTACCAGTTCCTGCGCCCGATCGACGTGCAGCGCGTCGCCCGACGTACGGACGGCGCGGCGCGCGACGCGCGCAGCCGTCGTCAAAGCGCGCTGCGGCTGCGCCACCACGCGAAGGTCGAGGGCCGCTACAGCCGGACGCGCAGCGGCTACGGCTTCGTCGCCGTCCTCGGCGAGGAAGGACGCGACTACCCGAGCGACATCTTCATCCCGGCCGGCGACGAGGGCGAGGCGATGCACGGCGACGTCGTCGAGGCGCGCATCGTGCGCCGGACGCGGGGCGGGCCGCGCGGCGGCGACCGCGTCGTCGGCGAGATCGTGCGCGTCGTGCGGCGCGCGGCGCAGCTCGTGGTCGGCGAGCTGCGCCGGAGCCGGATGCCGCGTCTGCCCGGAACCGGCGGACGCAGATCGCTGCCATGGGTGCTGCTGCCCGACAGCGACGTGCTGCCGGTGTTCGCCGTCGAGGGCGGGATCGAGCCGAGCTCGCAGGACGAGGGCCGCCTCGCGGTCGGCCGCGTGGTGCGCGGACCGGCGCCGCCGCGTCCGCCCGTGGTGTCGCTCGAGCGCATCCTCGGCGACGCCAACGACCCCGAGGTGCAGTTCCTCACCATCGCGCTCGAGCACGGGCTGCGCATCGAGTTCCCGCCCGAGGTCGCGGCAGAGGCCGAGCGCCTGCCGCTCGATCCGGCGGAGTCGGACTTCGCGGGCCGCGAGGACCTGCGCGCGCTGCCGTTCGTCACGATCGACGGCGAGACCGCGCGCGACTTCGACGACGCCGTCTGCCTCGAGCCGCGTCCGAACGGCGGGCAGCGGCTGTGGGTCGCGATCGCCGACGTCTCGCACTACGTGCGCCCGGGCTCGGCGCTCGATGGCGAGGCGATCCTGCGCGGCACCAGCGTCTACTTCCCCGACCGCGCGATCCCGATGCTGCCCGAGCGGCTCTCGAACGAGCTCTGCTCGCTGAAGCCCGACCGCGACCGCCTCGTCATGGCGGTGGCGATCGACTACGACCGCCACGGCGAGCGTCAGGGCACGCACTTCACGCGCGGCGTGATCCGCAGCCGCGCGCGGCTCACCTACACGCAGGTCGCGGCGGTGCTGTCGTCCGCCGACACGCCGCAGATCGACGCCTGGCGCGCGGAGCTCGCGCCGCTGCTCGATCAGCTCCGTCGCATGCACGAGCTCATGCGCCGCCTTTACGCGCGCCGCATGGCCGCGGGCTCGCTCGACCTCGACCTGCCCGAGGCGCTGGTCGACCTCTCCGAGGAAGGGCGCACGATCGGGCTGCGGCTCTCGCAGCGCAACGACGCGCACCGCATGATCGAGGAGTTCATGCTCGAGGCGAACCAGGCGGTGGCGCGCCACCTCGAGGAGCGCGGCGTGCCGCTGCCGTACCGCATCCACGAGCCGCCGCGGCCGGACGACATCGACGCGCTGAACGACTTCCTCGCCGCCTTCGGCATGCACGTCGACTACGAGCAGACGGTCGAGCCGCCCGACGTGCAGCGCGTCCTGCGCGACATCGCCGCGCATCCGCTCACCACCGTGCTCTCGCGCCAGGTGCTGCGCTCGCTGACCCAGGCGCGCTACAGCACGGAGAACGTCGGCCACTTCGGGCTCGCGTTCCGCTGCTACTGCCACTTCACGTCGCCGATCCGCCGCTACCCGGACCTGCTCGTGCACCGCCAGCTCGGGCTCGTGCTCGACGGACGCGTCGACGTGGCGCGCGCGCAGGGCGCGGCGCTCGAGCCGCTCGCCGACTCGAGCTCGCAGCGCGAGCGCGAGGCGGTCGACGCGGAGCGCGCGATGCTCGACCTCAAGAAGGCCGAGTTCATGCTCGGCCACCTGCTCGAGCCCGAGCCCGCGGTGGTGGTCGGCGTCGCGCCGTTCGGCATCTTCGTCGAGCTCGAGGCCTATCCCGTCGAGGGTCTGATCCGCGCCGAGGATCTGCCCGAGCGCCTGGTGTTCGACGAGCGCGCGCAGATGCTGGTCGCGCGCCGCAGCGGCGAGCGCTTCCGGCTCGGCGACCGGCTGATGGTCGAGGCGACCGACGTGTCGCTCAAGCGCCGTCAGGTGACCTTCGCGCTCGTCGAGCGCTTGACGCGCGCGGAGGAGCCGCCGAGAAAGGAGCGCCCCGAGGCGCGCAACGAAGCCCGACGCGACGAGCGTCGCGCGCGCAAGGCGGCGCGGCGCGGCGAGCAGCGGGGCGCGCGTCCGGCGAAGGCGAAGCAGCACGCGAAGGCGCGGCAGAGCCCGAAGCAGAAGCAGAAGGCGAGACAGAAGCAGAAGGCGAAGAAGGGGAAGGGAATGAAGCAGAAGGGCAGCAGGAGGACGCGGTGAGCTTCGCCGGCAAGGCGGCGATCGTCGGCGTCGCCGAGACCGACTACGTGCGCGGCGCCGACAAGCTGCCGGTCGAGCTCATGCTCGACGCGGCGCGCGCGGCGGTCGCCGACGCGGGGCTCACCATGGCCGACGTCGACGGCCTCATCCCGCCGCCCGGCTTCACGACCACGGAGGAGCTCGCGGCGAACCTCGGCATCGAGGATCTGCGCTACGCGGTCACCGTGCACATGGGCGGCGCGAGTCCGACCGCGGCGCTGCAGAGCGCGGCGATGGCGGTCGCGAGCGGCGTGGCGCGCAACGTCCTCGTCGTCGTCGGCTGGAACGGCTACTCCGCGTTCCGTCCGAAGCCCGGGGCGCGCCAGCCGAAGATCGGCTTTGCGCCGAGCGCGCTCGCCGAGATCATCATGGACTACTACATGCCGTACGGCGCGATGCTGCCGGTGCAGATGTACGCCTGGATCTGCATGCGGCACAAGCAGCTCTACGGCACGCGCGACGAGGACACCGGCGCGATCGCGCTCGCCTGCCGCAAGCACGCGCAGCTCAACGACAAGGCGCTGATGCGCGGCAAGCCGCTGACCATGGAGCAGTACTTGACGGCGCGCTACGTCTCGGAGCCGTTCCGGCTCTACGACTGCTCGCTCGAGACCGACTGCGCGAACGCGATCGTCGTCACCAGCCTCGAGCGCGCGCGCGACCTGCGTCATCGCCCGGTCGTGATCCTCGGCGGCGCCGAGGGCCATCCATACCCCGCCGACGACATCCCGAGCCGTCCGGACATGTTCCGCATCGGCTTGAGCTTCGCCGCGCCGAAGGCCTTCGCGATGGCCGGCATCCGCCCGCACGACGTCGACTTCCTGCAGATCTACGACTGCTTCACCTACGTCGTGCTGCTGCAGCTCGAGGCGCTCGGCCTGTGCGGACGCGGCGAGGCCGGTGCATTCGTGCGCGACGGCAGGATCGAGCTCGGCGGCGAGCTGCCGATGAACACGCACGGCGGCCTGCTCTCGCAGGGCCACATGTGGGGCATGAACCACCTGATCGAGGCGACGCGTCAGCTGCGCGGCGCGGCGGGCGCCGCGCAGGTGAAGGACGCGGAGCTCGGCCTCGTGACCGGCTGGGGCGACTTCGGCGACGGCAGCGTCGTCATCCTGGGGAGGGAGTGATCGCATGGCGAGCGCGGAAGGCTTCCAGGTGCGCTTCACCCCGAACCCGAGCGGCTACGCGGCGGAGTTCTACGCGTACTGCGCGCAGGGCGAGCTGCGCTTTCAACGCTGCGCGAACGCCGCGTGCCGCGCCTGGCGACACCCGCCGCGCGTGGCGTGTCCGAAGTGCGGCAGCGAGGAGTGGGCGTGGGAGCGCTCGAGCGGGCGCGGCGTCCTCTACTCCTGGACGGTCACGCACCAGGCGCTGGTGCCGGGCTTCGCCGAGGACGTGCCGTACCCCGTCGCGGTGGTCGAGCTCGAGGAGGGCGTGCGGCTCGTGACCGGGCTGCGCGGTGTCGCGCTCGAAGAGCTGCGGATCGGGCTCGAGCTCGAGGTCGACTTCGTGCCCGCGAGCGGGCAGGTCGCGCTGCACTGCTTCCGGCCGCGCGGCCGCAGCTGACCTCGGATCGGCCGCCGGCGTCGTGGCGAAGCGCAACCGCATCTGGAGCCACCATGTTTAAGCTTGACATGACGAGCTGACGCCGGAGCAGCGCGCGATGGTGGAGCTGTGGGAGCTGCACCTGAAAGCGGAGCTCGTCGACAAGGACGCATCCGCCTCCTGCGACACCATGGTCGCGCACGCGTACGTCAATCACGTGCCGGTCCTGACCGGCGGAGCGGGGCGCCAGGCCTGCAGCACTTCTACGGCCGCTACGTCATCCCCGGCCAGCCGCCCGACGTGGAGCAGATTCCGATCTCGCGGACCGTCGGTCAGAACCGCATCGTCGACGAGCTGATCTACCGCTGCACGCACGCCGTCCACGGATGGACTGGCTGCTGCCCGGGGTGCCGCCGAGCGGCAAGCGGATCGAGCTCGCGCTGGCGGCGGTCGCGTACTTCGAAAACGGCGAGCTGCATCACGAGCACATCTACTGGCACCAGGCCTCGGCCCTGGTGCAGGTCGGACTGCTCGACCCGATGGGCCTCCCGGTGAGCGGCGCCGAGGCGGCGCACGAGCTGCTCGACCCGGCGGGCGTGCCGTCGAACCTGCTGATGAAGCGCACGATCGACGACGAGCTGCTCTGAGCGGCGCGCGCGAGGCGCGTGGCGCGCCGTCGCGGTGCGTCACCAGCGTCGGCAGCGTCGCCTGCGCGCGGCGCGCAAAAGACCCTACCCGAGCGCGCGCGCGGGGTGCTAGGCTCGGTCGCGCACATGCCCCGTCGTGCGCTTTCCCGCCTCGCGCTGTGCTTCTTCCTCTCCGGGCTCGGCAGCCTCGTGCTGGAGGTGGTGTGGACGCGGCAGCTCCGGCTCGTGTTCGGCTCGACCACGCTCGCCGCGAGCACGATCCTCGTCGCGTACATGCTGGGCCTCGGGCTCGGCGGGCTCTTCGGCGGTCGGCTGTCGCGCCGCATCGCGGACGGCGTCCGCGCCTACGGCCTCATGGAGATCGCGATCGGCGCCTACGCGCTGGTCGTGCCGCTCGCGTTCGCGCGCTTCCCGGAGCTGAACCGCGCCTGGCTCTACGCGCTCGACTTCTGGCCGGCGGCGGTGACGCGCTTCCTGCTCGCGCTCGCGGTGCTGCTGATCCCCACGATCCTGATGGGCGCGACGCTGCCGCTCCTGGTCGCGGCGGTGACGCGCGCGGACGCTCGCGTCGGCCGCGCGACGGGTCTGCTCTACGGCATCAACACGCTGGGCGCGGTCGCCGGCGTGTTCCTCGCGACGTTCGTGCTGCTGCCGTGGCTCGGCCTCACCGGCGCGAGCTGGTTCGGCGCCGGGCTCGACGTCGTGGTCGGCATGGTGGCGCTGGTCGCGCTGCCGCGTGTCGCGGCGGTGGCGGCGGGTGAGGGCGCGCACGCGCCTTCGCTCGGCGAGCCAGCGCCCGAGCTCGAGCCGAAGGCGCCCGCGCGCGCAGCGGCGGATCGCCGCGCGCAGGGCACGGTCGCGCTGCTGCTCGTGTCCTACGCGCTCGTCGGCTTCACCGCGCTGGTCTACGAGGTCGCCTGGACGCGCGCGCTCGCGAGCGTGCTGGGCTCCTCGATCTACGCCTTCGCCGCCATGCTGGGCGCGTTCCTCGCCGGCATCGCGCTCGGCAGCCTCGCGGTGCGCGGCCGCATCGACGCCGCGCGCAACCCGCTCGCGCTGCTCGCGGCGGGGCTCCTCGCGCTCGGCGCGCTGGCGCTCGCGACGACGCTCGTCCTGCCGCTCCTGCCCGACCTCTTCCTGCGCTTCCTCGAGGCGAACGGGCTCGACCCGGGTCCGATCCTCGTCCTGCAGGTCGCCCTCGCGATGCTCGTCATGCTGCCGCCGACGCTCGTGCTCGGCGCGCTGTTTCCGCTCTTGACGCTGCTCGTGTCGCGGCACGCGGCGGATCCGGGGAGCGCCGTCGGACGCGTCTACTTCGCCAACACCATCGGCTCGGCGAGCGGCGCGTTCTGCGCGGGCTTCGTCCTCATCCCGCACCTCGGGCTGCGCACGACGCTCGCGCTCGCCGCGGCGATCAACTTCGCGACCGCGGGCAGCGTGCTGCTGCGCCTGCCGTGGCGGCGGCCGCTCGCGCGCGTCGCCGCCGCGACCCCGCTCGCGCTCGCGCTCCTGCTGCTGGTCGCGCCGCCGCCGCTCGACCCCGAGGCGCTCACGCGCGGCGTCTTCAACCGTCCCGACGCGCACCTCGACTTCGGCATCGCCATGCAGCCACTCGAGGGCGTCGCGGACGACGAGATGCTGCTCTACCGCGACGGCCTCAACACCACGGTGTCGGTGCACCGCAAGGATGGGCTGCTCGCGCTCAAGGTGAACGGCAAGACCGACGCCTCGACCTCGATCGACATGTCGACGCAGGTGCTGCTCGGCGAGGTGCCGCTGCTCTTCGGGCCGCCCGCGAAGAGCGTGCTGGTGATCGGCTTCGCCTCCGGCGTGACGGTCGGCTCGGTCGCGCGCCACCCGGAGGTCGAGCGCATCGACGCGGTCGAGATCGAGCCCGGCATCATCGAGGCGTCGCGCTTCTTCGACGACGTCAACGGACGCCCGCTCGAGGACCCGCGCGTGCGGCTGATCGTCGACGACGGCCGCACGTACCTCTCGGGGACGCGCGAGAAGTACGACGTCATCGTCTCCGAACCCTCGAACCCCTGGATGAGCGGCGTCTCGAACCTGTTCACGCGCGAGTTCTTCGCGGTCGCGCGCGGCGCGCTGAAGCCCGACGGGCGGCTCCTGCAATGGATCCACCTCTACGCGATGGAGCCCGCCGCGCTGCAGTCGATCCTCGCCGCGCTGCGCTCGGAGTTCCGCTTCGTCTACGGCTTCTTCCACTCGCGCGGCCACGCCGACCTGCTGCTGCTCGCGAGCAACCGGCCGCTGAAGCGCGACGAGCTGCCGCGCTGGGAGCGTCTGCCCGCATCCGTGCGCGAGGACCTCGCGCGCATCGGCACGTTCTCGACCGCCGATCTCTGGAGCCTGCTCTACCTGCTGCCGGAGGACGTCGACGCGCTCGCGCGACGCGCGCCGGTCGTCAACTCGGACGACAACCTGTTCATCGAGCTCGGCGCGCCGTGGATGCTCTACGAGGACACGGTCGAGCCGAACTGGGAGAGCTTCGAGGTGCGGCGCGGCGTCGTGCCGCTGCTCGAGGAGCTCGGCGAGCCGCTCGACGAGCCGACGCTCGCCGCGCTCGCGAACTCCTACGCGAGCGCGCGCAACGACCTGCCGGTCGCGACCACGCTGCTCGCCGAGGCGACGAAGCACGGCCGTGGCGGCGAGTCGATCGCCGCCGCGGTGACGATCGGCCGCAAGATGGACGAGGGCCACGGCGAGTTCGCGCTCGCGGACCAGATCGCGTCGCTCGACGACGCGCTCGCGCTCGCCCCGCGCTCGCTGGCGGCGCGCGAGCTGCGCGGACGCCTGCGCCTCGAAGCCGACGACGCGGCGGGCGCTCTCGCCGATGCCGACGCCGCGCTCGCGGTGCAGCCGGACGATCCCCGCGTGCGCGCGCTACGCGGCCGTGCGCTGCTCGCGCTGGGCCGCGCGGAGGAGGCGCGACGCGAGATCGACGCGCTCACGAGCACGGAGTACGTGCGCTTCGACCCGAGCCTCTGGGGAGACGCGATCCGCGCGCGGCTCGAGATGGGCGACGATGCGGACGCCATCGCGCTCCTCGAGACCACGCTCCAGACGCGCCACCCGAGCTGGCACGACGGCTGGCGGCTCCTCTCCGAGGCCTACGAGCGCGCGGGGCGCCACGCCGACGCCGAGCGCGCGCGCCGCAACGCCGACGCGGTGATCGCGAACCGCGCGGCGCAGTTCCGCCACGACGCCGCGGTCGCGCTGTGGAGCGGCAACACCGAGGAGGCGATCACGTACCTCAGCGCCGCGCTCCGCCTGGCACCGGACGACCCCAAGGCGCAGCAGGAGCTCGCGCGCCTCCTCGCGACCGACGCGCAGCCCTAGCGCGCGAAGCAGGCCATCAGCTCCTCGAGCGCCTTCATCTGGTTGCCGACCGCCGACGACGGCACGAGGATCGGCGTGCGCACGCCGGCGTCGAGCCACTTCTCGAAGCCCTCGCGCACCTTGGACGGCGGGCCGAAGAGCGTCGTGTCCTCGAGCCAGCGGTCGCTCATCAGCTTCGGCAGGGATTCGCGGTCGCCGCGCGCGAGCGCCTGCTCGATCGCCTCCATCTCCTCGACGTAGCCCGCCTTCTTCCAGTACTCGCGGTAGTTCGGCAGCGTCACGTAGCCGGAGAGCGTCTTGCGATTGACGGCGGCCGCGGCGGCGACGTCGTCCGAGATGCAGGTCGGGATCATGTTGCCGATGAAGTAGCTCGGATCGTTGCGCTTCTCCGCGGGCAGCACGCCGAGCGAGTGCGCCATGTGCGAGCGCGCGGCGTTGGCGAACACGACGCCGTCGCCGATCTGGCCGGCGAGCTTGACCATCGGGTCGCGCAGCGCGGCGAGCACGACCGGCGGCAGCTCGCCGACGCGCGGCACCGCGCGCAGCCGGGTGACGAAGTCGCGCATGTCCGCGAGCGGCTTCCCCGCCTGGATGCCGAGGTGCTTGTGGATCGGCCCGTGGCTCACGCCGACGCCGAAGCGGAAGCGTCCGCCCGAGAGCTCGTGCACGAGCGACGCGGTCTGCGCGTAGTCGTTGACGTGGCGCGTATAGATGATGGCGATCGCCGTGCCGAACGGGATGCGCTCGGTGACCAGCGCGAGCGCCTCGCACAGGCCGAGGCCGTCGCCGAAGCTCGCGCAATAGATGCCAGCGTAGCCGCGGCGTTCGAGCTCGCGCGCGACGTCGAGCGTCGCACGGCGGCGTCCGGGCATGGCGGCCAGCGCGACCGCGGGCATGCGGGCGGGATCGTTCATCGTCGTGTCCTCCTGTGGCGCGCGTTGGCGTCGCGCGTCAGCGCTTCTTCGCGGCGAGCTCGACGACCAGCCGGTAGAGGAACTCGAGCGCCGGCTCGAGGCTCGCGACCGGGATCCGCTCGTCGACGCCGTGCGCGCGGTTCGCGTCGGCTTCGGTGAGACCGATCGGGTTGATGCCGTAGGCCGGGATGCCGCGCGCGCGCACGTAGCGCGAGTCGGTGGCGCCGCGCGACATGAACGGCACGATCGGCAGCCCGGGCCACATCTGCTCGACGACGGCGCGGATCGCGAGCGGACCCGCCCCGTCGAGCGGCGACGGCTCGCCGGAGCCGAACTCGCCGACGACCGCGACCTCGAGCTTCGGGTCGTCGATGATGCGCTCGAGCTCGCGCTTCACGTCCTCGACGGTCTCGTCGGGCAGGATGCGGCAGTTGACGGTCGCGGTGGCCTTGGCCGGCAGCGCGTTGGCGCGCGATCCGCCCTCGAGCAGCGTCGCGACGCAGGTCGTGCGCACGGTCGCGGCGAGCGACGGGTCGCGGTCGATCACCTCCAGCGCGTCGGCGGGCAGCTCGCCCTCGGCGGCCGCGAGCTTGCGCAGCGCGTTCGCGAGCGGCGGCTGCTCGAGCGCCGCGCGCGCTTCGAAGTTGGCGCGCGTCACCGGCAGCATGCGCGCCGGGAAGGTGTGCTTGGCGAGCCGCTCGAGCGCCGCGGCGAGGCGGTAGATCGCGTTGTCGCCGTGCGGCGTCGACGAGTGTCCGGTGGTGCCGCGCGCGGTGATGGTGAAGTCCTGGTAGGTCTTCTCCGCCGCCTGCAGCTCGATCAGCTTCGGGCGTCCCTGATCGTCGAGGCGCAGGCCGCCGCCCTCGTTGAGCGCGATCTCGGCGGCGATCGCGTCGGGCGCGTTCTCGAGCAGCCAGCGGATGCCGCCGCCGCCGCTCTCCTCGTCGCCGGTCCAGGCGACGATGACGTCACGCGCGAGCGGCACCTGCGCGCGCTTGAGCAGCCGCAGCACCTCGAGCTCGAGCGCCGCCATGCCGAGGTCGTCGCTCACGCCGCGCGCCTGCAGGTAGCCGTCCTGCTCGACCATCGTGCGCGGATCGGTCGACCAGTCCTGGCCGTCGGTGCCGACGACGTCGATGTGCGCGAGCAGCAGGAGCGGCTTCGCCGAGCCGTCGCCCGCGAGCCGCGCGACCAGGTTCTCGCGTCCGGGCGCGAACTCGAAGACCTGGTAGGGGATGCCGGCCTCGTCGAGCCACTTCTTGCCGACCGCGACCGCGCGCGCCTCGTTGCCCGGCGGGTTGGTCGTGTCGGCGGCGACGAGCTCGCCGAGCATGCGGCGGACGTCGGCCGTCGCGGCGGCGAAATCGACGCCCTTGGCGGCGTCGCTCGGGCGACTGAGCGGGGACTGCGCGCCTGCGACGCGCGCGTCGGTCGCCAGCGCGACCAGTACCAGCGCCGCGCCGAGCGCGCAGGCCGTTGCAGAGTCGATCCGGCGACGCATCACGCCGCCCCACGCATGGGCGGCTTCTCGCCGAGGATCGGCAGCGACGTCTCTGCGACCTCGCGTGCGCGTTGCGTCTTCTCGCGCGTACGTTCGACGATCATCTGGACTGCTTCCTCCGGCGAGTCGGTCAGGGTCATGAGCTCGAGGTCCTCGACGCCGATCGTGCTCTCGGAAACCATCTTGTCGCGCAGCCACGCGACCAGCGGCGACCAGTAGTCGCGTCCCATCAGGACCACGGGGAAGTCGAGTATCTTGTCCGTCTGGATGAGGGTCAAGGTTTCGAAGATCTCGTCCATCGTGCCGAGTCCGCCGGGCAGGGCGATGAACGCTTGCGAATACTTGACGAGCATCACCTTGCGCACGAAGAAGTGGCGGAACTCGAGCATCAGGTCGAGGTAGGGGTTCGGTCGCTGCTCGCGCGGGAGCACGATGTTGCAGCCGATCGAGCAGCCGCCGACGTCCTTCGCGCCGCGGTTCGCGGCCTCCATGATGCCGGGTCCGCCGCCGGTCATGACGGTGTAGCCGGCGCGCGCGAGCTCGGCGCCGGTCGCGCGTCCGAGCGCGTAGTAGCGGTGATTCTCGGGAAAGCGCGCCGAGCCGAACACCGTGACGCACGGACCGACGAAGTGCAGCTTGCGGAAGCCGCGGATGAACTCGACGAAGATCCCGATCGCGCGCCGCAGCTCGGCGAGGCGCGACGCCGGACCTTCGAGGAAGCGCCGCTCGGTGCCGCTGCCGCTGCGCCGTGGCCAGTGCGCCACCCGGGTGGGCGGCAGCCTGTCGTCAGCCACGGGTGAGGCTCAGGTAGACGAGCCAGCTGCCGAGCCCGACGCCGACCAGGGCGCCGAGGCGCAGGCCCCAGTCCGGCATGCCGCCGAGCAGGCGCTCGCTCATGCGGCGGTAGCCGTCGGGGTGCGTCAGCGCGACGGCGCCCGCCGCGGCGAACAGGATCGCCAGCACGAGCAGCACGCCCTGCAGCAGGGTGAGCGTGCGCAGCACGAGCACGACCACCGTGACGACCAGCACCCAGAGAAACGCGCCGAGCGCGCGGATCAGTCCGGGGCCGCTGCGCTCGAGGATCGCGAGCACGCGCGTCCGGTACGGGGAGGGCCAGAGGAGAGCCGGTATGCGCGTGGCGAGCAGCAGGACGCCGATCGCGAGCGCGATCCATTCGATGGTCGTCATGGCGGCGGATTGTACCAGGTACGTGCCGCGCTGGTCGCGAGGATGACGACCCCTCCGGCGAGCGCCCAGGCGCCCGGCGTCTCGCCGTGCAGCAGCCACGCCCACACCGGATTCAGCACCGGCTCGAGCAGCAGCAGCATGGTGACGTCGAACGCGCGGACGTGGCGGATGCCATAGGCGAGGCAGAAGTACGCGAGCCCGACCTGCGCGACGCCGAGCCAGAGCACGACCGCGAGCTCCGCGGCGCTGAGAGCCGGCAGCGGCAGGAGCCACGGCAGGCATCCGACGAAAACCAGCACGTTGCCGAGCACCGTCGCCGCCGCGACCGGATTCGCCTCGCGCGGACCGCCGAGCGCGCGGTGCGCGGCGACGACGCCTTGCGCCGTGCGTCCTTGACGCAGCGCGAGCCAGCGCAGCCCGAGCACCGTGCCCGCCCACGCGAGGCCGCTGCCGCACGCGGCGAGGTTGCCGAGCAGCGGATCGGGCGCCGTCGCCTGTGCCGGGCCGACGTCGACGAAGAACAGCGCGAGCCCGAGCGCGAACAGCGCGAGGAAGCCGACGTCGGCGCGGCGGATGCGCTCGCCGAGGAGCGCTGGCGAGAGCGCCAGCACGTAGAGCGGCGCCGTCGACTGCAGGAAGATCGTCGCCGCCGCGGTGGTCAGCTTGTTGCCGATGACGAAGAGGGCCATCGTCGCCGCCTGCGCCGCACCGGTCAGCAGCGAGCCCGCGCCGAACGAGCGCAGCGGCAGGCGCAGCAGGACGAGCAGCGTCACCGCCGCGATGCCGGCGCGCAGCCCCGCGATCTGCAGCGCGGGCAGCGAGACCAGCTTGATCGCGGCGCCGCCGGTCGAGAACAGCAGCGCCGCGGCGACGACGGCCAGGCGGGAGAGCGTCGGCGAGGCCATCGGTCGGGTCGTATTGCCGCATCGCGCCGCACGATGCCAGGAGTCGCGTTTCTTCCCACGTGGCAGGCGCGCTCTCGCGCGCGGTCGACGCCGCGAGGCGAAGCTCTTTCGCCGGAGGCCGAGCTGTGCTCCAACGGGGCCCCGACGGCGCGCGCCTCGCGAGCGCGCACGCCGTACGAGCAACCGAGCGGAGGGGCAGCGTGCGCGCGAACGAGAGCGACGCCGGAGTCACGCCGGAGCAGCGAAGCACCGCGAGCGAGCCAGGACCGTACGCGAATTATGTGCTTTTCGTCCTGGTCTTGGTCTACGTCTTCAACTTCCTCGACCGGCAGATCGTCTCGATCCTCGCCGAGCGCATCAAGGCGCACCTCGGCGTCACCGACGCGCACATCGGCTTTCTCTACGGCACCGCCTTCGCGGTGTTCTATGCCGTGTTCGGCATCCCGCTCGGACGCCTGGCGGACGTCTGGGACCGCCGGAAGCTGATCGCGATCGGGCTCGCGTTCTGGAGCGCGATGACCGCGCTCTCCGGGCTCGCGCGCAACTTCGGCCAGCTCGCCGCGGCGCGCATCGGCGTCGGCGTCGGGGAGGCGAGCGCGTCGCCGGCCGCGTTCTCGCTGCTCTCCGACACCTTCCCGCCCGCGCGCCGCGCGACGGCGCTCGCGATCTACTCGAGCGGCATCTACGTCGGCGCGGGTCTCGGGCTCTTCATCGGCGGGCTGATCGTCGACGGCTGGGACTCGGCGTGGGCGGGGCTCGAGCCGCCGCTTGGCCTGCACGGCTGGCAGGTCGCGTTCCTCGCGGTCGGGCTGCCGGGGCTGCTGCTCGCGCTCTGGGTCGCGACGCTGCGCGAGCCGGTGCGCGGCGCGATGGACGGCATCGTCGCACGGCCCGAGCCGCACCCGTGGCGCGAGTTCGGACGCGAGCTGCGCGCCGTCGTGCCGCCGCTCACGCTGCTGCACCTCGTGCTCGAGCGCGCGGGCGCGCGCGTCGTCGCGTGGAACGTCATTGCCGCCGCGCTGTGCGCGGTCGGCGCGGCTTTCCTCACCGCGTGGCTCGGAACGCCCGCGCAGTGGATCGCGCTCGGGATCGGCGTCTACGCTGCGGTGTCGTGGGCGCAGGCGCTCGCGTTGCGCGACCGTCCGGCGTTCTCGCTCATCCTGCGCACGCCGGCGCTCACGTGCTCGAACCTCGGCTTCTCGTTCCTCGCCTTCACGGGCTACGGGCTCGGCTTCTGGGTGGCGCCGTTCCTCGTGCGCGTGCACGGCGCGAGCGAGGCGGAGGTCGGTCTCATCCTCGGCGGCACGTCGGCGGTGGCGGGCTGGCTCGGCGTCACGCTGGGCGGCGTCCTCGCCGACCGCTGGCACCGCCTGCGACCCGACGGCCGCATCCTCGTCGGCATCGTGACCGCCATCGCGCCGGCGCCGTTCGCGATCTGGCTGCTGACCACCGAGAGCACCTGGCTGGTCTACGTGCTGAGCGTGCCGCTGTCGCTCGCGAGCGCGATGTGGATCGGCCCGGGCGCGTCGACGGTGCAGGACCTCGTGCTGCCGCGCATGCGCGCGTCGGCGTCGGCCGCGTACCTGCTGACGGTGACCTTCATCGGGCTCGCGCTCGGGCCGTACGGCATCGGTCGGCTGAGCGCCGCGCTCGGCGATCTGCGGCTCGCGATGCTGATCGCGCTGCTCGCGAACGTGATCGCGGCCCTCTTGCTGTGGCGCGCCGCGCGCAACGTCGAGCGCGACCGGGCGACGATGCTCGACCGCGCGCGCGCCGCGGGCGAGCAGGGGGTGTGAGCGGCGGCGGGTGCGAAATCGGGATGGTCCGCGCGCGCGCGTCGCGCTATGCACTCTCGAGCGCGGACGCCGCCGGCGCCGCGTCCCGCCCGAGCCGTCGCCCCGAACGATGTCCGCCACGCGCCATCCGCTCTCGCTCGCAAGCCGCGCCGTCTGCCTGGTCGCGCTCCTCGTGGGCGTCGCGCTCGCCGCGTGCGAGCGCGGCGGTGCCCGCGCGGCGCCCGCGCGGCCCAACGTCCTGCTGATCACCGTCGACACGCTGCGCGCCGACCGCGTCGGCGCGTACGGCTACCGGCTGCCGACGACGCCGACGATCGACGCGCTCGCTGGCCGCGGCGTCCGCTTCGCCGACGTCACCGTGCCGTGGCCCAAGACCTGGCCGGCGATGGCCGCGATGGTGACCGGCAAGGAGCCGCGGACGAATGGCATCCGCTTCCGTCCGCGACGGCCGCTGCCGGAGGAGCACGTCACGCTCGCCGAAGCGCTGCGCGCCGCCGGCTGGGCGACGGGTGCGGTGGTCGCGAACGTCAATCTCGGAAAAAACTTCGGCTTCGATCAGGGCTTCGACCGCTTCGTCGAGTCGTGGGCGGACGAGGCGCTGCGCCAGACCGGCAGCGAGGTCTTCCGCAACCGGCCGGGGCTCGTGAAGCGCTTCACCAACGCGACGCGCGTCACCGATCAGGGGCTCGCGGTGCTCGACGAGCTCGGCGGCGGACGCGAGACGCCGTTCTTCCTCTGGCTCCACTACATCGACCCGCACGGGCCGTACGTGCCGCCGCCCGAGTACGCGAAGCTCTTTGCCGGCGCGCACGCGTCGCAGCCGGTGCCGGTCGAGGCGCTGCCGCGCTACCAGCTGCAGATCGACCCCGCGACCGGCGAGGTGTCGAACGACCTCGGCTTCTACAAGACGCAGTACGACCGCGAGGTGCGCTACCTCGACGACCAGCTCGGTCGGCTGCTCGCCGCGCTCAAGGAGCGCGGCGTCCTGCGCGACACGCTGGTGATCCTCACCGCCGACCACGGCGAGAGCCTCGACGAGAACGGCTACTACCTCGAGCACGGCAACGTGCCCTACCAGAGCAACGCCGCGATCCCGATGATCTTTGTGCTCGACGGACGGCTCGAGGCGGGCCGGGTCGTCGAGCATCCGGTCGGGCTGCTCGACCTGATGCCGACGGTGCTGGCGCTGACCGGCGTGCCCGTGCCGGAGGGCGTGCAGGGCACGAGCCTCGTGCCGCTGCTCGACGGCGCGCGCGACGGCGGGCCGCGCTACGTCTTCATGGAGTCGGGCAAGCTCACGCCGTCGCAGCTCTCGGTGCGCAAGGGAGCGTGGAAGCTCGTCCACCTGCGCGCCGCGGGGGATCGCGCCTGGCTCGGACGCAAGGAGCTCGAGCTCTACGATCTGTCGCGCGACCCCAAGGAGGAGCGCGACGTCCGCGCCGAGCATCCCGAGATCGCAGCCGAGCTCGAGACGACGCTCGCCACGTGGCTGCGCGAGACGCCGCGCTACAAGGGGACGGGCAAGACCGATCTCAGGCAGCTCGACGAGCGGACGCAGGACATGCTGCGCGCGCTCGGGTACATCGAGTGAGCGAAGGGTAAGCGCCCGGCGTGCCGGGGCGCCCGTGCTCGCTCCATTCCGCGCGCCGCGGGACGCGCGACCTGACCGCGCTCAGCCGGCGTTGCGCGCCGTCACGATCCAGGCCGCGCACTCGAGGCGCACGCCGTGCGGACCCGCGTACGGCTCGAGCGCCTCGCGCACCGCGGGCACGACGCGCTCCTTGGCGTCGCCGCCGGCCTCGCGCAGCGCCGCTCCCGCCGGACCCATCTGCAGGATGAAGTCGACGGCCTGATCGATCGTGCTGCCCGGCGCGCCGAGCGTGATCGTCTCGACGACGGGCTCGAAGGCGACGTCGGCGAAGCCGGCGCCGTCGAGGATGCCGCGCACGCGCTCCGGGTCGGCGAAGGCGAACGGGCCCGGTGCGCCCGGCGCCGGCGGGGGCGGCAGCGTGACGTGCTGCGCGACCGCGGCGAGCGGCACGGCGAACCACGGGTTCTTCGCGAGCGCCTGCCAGCAGACGAAGGCGAGCCGTCCGCCCGCGCGCAGCGCGCGCCGCAGGTTGGCGAAGGCTTCCGTCGGCTCGGCGAAGAACATGACGCCGAAGCGCGAGAAGACGACGTCGAACGCCGCCTGCTCGAGCGCGTGCGTCTGCGCGTCGGCGAGCGCGAACGAGACGTTCGTTGCGCCGGCGCCGCGCGCGCGCTCGCGGGCGACCTCGAGCATCGGCCCCGAGATGTCGAGGCCAAGGACGCGTCCGGTGGGGCCGACCCGCCGCGCGAGCTCGAGCGACGTCGCGCCGCAGCCGCAGCCGACGTCGAGCACGGATTCGCCGCTCGCGATCGCGGCGCGGTCCATCGTGCGCTCGCCGAGCCATCCAAGCTGCGCGTCGAGCGCCGCCTGGAAGCTCACCCACCGCGGACCGGCGAGCTCGTTCCAGTAGCGGATCTGCTCCGCATTCGGGCCGCTGGCGGCGAGCGTCGTCATGCGCGTCCTCCTAGCTTCGCGTCGGTCGGGGCGTCAGGTCGGATCCTCGCGGCAGAGCAGGAAGTAGTTCGGCATCTCCTTGCCGGCGCGCGTCGCGCGGCCGATCAGCAGATGCTCCGAGACCCGGCGCAGGTAGTCGATCGTGCCGTTGTAGATGAAGCGCGACAGCCGGAACGTGTTGTCGACGATCTCCGGCCACCCCGCGGGCTTCGCCGGCGGGATCCGCGTGTAGTCGATGGCGACGCTGCCGAGCGCGTTCGGCGAGTCGTAGGCGACGAAGTAACCGGGGCCGGTGAGCGGCGCGAGCCACTTGGTCGGCTGGTAGTTGTAGCCCCAGAGCTCGTCGCGCTCGAGCGACGACGGACGGCAGAAGCGCTTCTGGAAGCGCGTGAACGCCGGCAGCGAGTTCTTGCCGTGGAAGATCACCGGGCGCAGGGGTCCGAGCGAGCGCGGCACCATCTCCTCGATCGTCACCCCGCGGCCTTCGGCGGCCTCCCAGAGCTTCGCCTGCGTCGCGCCGTCGATCGACTCGGTGATGGCGACGCGCTCGGGCGGCGTCGCGCTCTCGAACACCTCCGCGATCGCCGCGCAGTCGAGCGACGGGGCGCGGAGCAGGTCCTGGATCTTGGTCTGGGCGCTCATGGTCGGGTCAGCTAGCAGCTCGGAACGCGGGCAGCACCTTCTCGGCGAAGAGCCGCGCGGGCTCGCGGATGTCGCGGCCGAAGAACTCGATGACGAAGCCGCGGCAGCCGAGCTTCACGTGGCGCTCGATGCGCTCGATCACCTGCGGCGGCGTGCCCCAGATGCCGTGCTCCTCGAGCGCGGCGCCCATGTGGCCGCCGTAGATGCGTCCCGCCTTCTCGAGCGCGGCGCGCGCCGCCGCGTCGTCCGGCGCGATCACGACGACGCACTGCTGCGACACCTCGATGTCGTCGAAGTCGCGGCCGAGCTCGTCGCAGCGGCGCTTGAGCGCCTCCACCTTGCGCGCGAGCTCGTGCTGGAACGCGGCGAGGTTGTTCCACATCTGCGCATGCTTGACGGCGATGCCCATCAGCACGCGCTCGCCGCCGCCGCCGATCAGGATCGGCGGGCGCCGGATCGGCTTCGGCTCGCAGACCGCGTCCTGCAGCTTGAAGTGCCTGCCTGCGAACGTGACGCTCGGCTCGGTCCAGAGACGCGTCAAGATCTCGCAGGTCTCGTCGAGCGCGCGCAGTCGCTCGCGGACCGAAGGGAAGGGCAGGCCGTAGCCCTCGAACTCGGACGAGAACCAGCCCGCGCCGAGCCCGGCGATGACGCGTCCGCCCGAGATGTGATCGATGGTCGCGAGCTGCTTCGCCAGCACCGCCGGGTTGCGGAAGAACGGCGGCGTGACCAGCGTGCCGAGCTCGACGCGCTCGGTGATCGCCGCCACCGCCGCGAGCTCGCTCCACGCCTCGAAGATCGGCAGGTTCGGCATCGGCACGCCATACATGTGGTCGCAAACCCACGCCGAGTCGAAGCCGAGACGCTCGATCTCGAGCGCCGCGTCGCGCGCCTCCTGCCAGGAGCGCTTGATCTGCGGCAGCGTGACACCGAATCGAATGCTCTTGCTCGCCATCGGATCCCGTATAGCGCAACGACGCCGACGCTCCATCGCCCTCGCTGCGCGCAGCGCAACGGTCGCGAGGCGTCGGCGCGGTTCGTCGGACTCACCTTCCTGCGCGCTCGTCGGGTTGGTATCGTTGCGCGCTCACCATCGACGGCAGGAGTCGAAGCCATGCGCAGCCCGAAGGATTTCTTCAAGCCGCTCGCGATCGGCGCGCCGCAACCGCCGCGCGAGATCCCGTTCCGCCCGTCGCGGATGATCCACTTCTTCGACCCGAGCAATCCGAAGATGGCCGCCAAGGTCGGGGACCTCGCGAAGAAGTGCGACGTGCTGCTCGGCAACCTCGAGGACGCGGTCCCGAGCGACCGCAAGGTCGCGGCGCGCGAGGGGTTGATCAAGATCGCGCGCGAGACCGACTTCGGGAACTGCCAGCTCTGGACGCGCGTCAACAGCCTCGACTCGCCGTGGGTGCTCGACGACCTGATCCAGCTCGTCACCCAGATCGGCGACCGCCTCGACGTCATCATGATCCCCAAGGTCGAGGGGCCGTGGGACATCCACTACGTGGATCGTCTCGTCGCGCAGCTCGAGGCGCGCGCCGGTCTCAAGAAGCCGCTGCTGCTGCACGCGATCCTCGAGACCGCGACCGGGGTCGCGAACGTCGAGGAGATCTGCGCCGCGAGCCCGCGCATGCAGGGTCTGTCGCTCGGCCCCGCGGACCTCGCCGCGTCGCGACGCATGAAGACGACGCGCGTCGGCGGCGGTCACCCCGGCTACGTCGTGCGCGCCGATCCCGATCCCGCGAACCCCGACGCGCCGCGTCCCGCCGTGCAGCAGGACCTCTGGCACTACACGCTCGCGCGCATGGTCGACGCCTGCAACACGTACGGCATCCTGCCGTACTACGGTCCGTTCGGCGACATCCAGGACACGGTCGCCTGCGAGGATCAGTTCCGGAACGCCTTCCTGCTCGGCTGCGTCGGTGCGTGGAGCCTGCACCCCGTGCAGATCGACATCGCGCGCCGCGTGTTCAGCCCGCCCGCCGAGGAGGTTCTGTGGGCGAAGCGCGTCATCGCCGAGATGGGCGACGGCACGGGTGCGGTGATGATCGACGGCAAGATGCAGGACGACGCGACGTTCAAGCAGTGCCAGGTGATGGTGGATCTGGCGAAGAAGCTCGCGGAGAGCGACCCGGAGCTCGCGAAAGTGTATGGGTTCTAGGCTGCGCTCGGCACGGGTCGCGAGCCGTCACGCGTGACACCGGTGGCGACGGCATGCGCGTTTCCTCGCTGTATTGTGCTTGACAAGGCCGCGTCGCGGGACATGCCCAGACGAGTTTCCGCGCTCGAGCCATCGGGCGCCACGCTGAACTCCGTGTGGCGCTTGACGCCCTGAGTGGGAGGGAATTTTTCTCAAGTACGCCTCCCGTTCGGTCGTAAAGAGCCTGGGAGGCTCACATGATTCGAACCCGTTCGCTCTCGTTCGTGCTCGCGCTCGCGATGCTGGTGGGCTCCGCAGCCGTCCCTCCGTCGTCGGCGGCGAATGACGCACCCACCATGACGCCGGTCACGCCGCTACCGACGCGGGAGCCGGTCTTCGACTACAACCGGTGGGCCTGGTTCAAGGACACCTACTGGATCGTGCCGCAGAACGGGATCTACTCGGTCTACCACAACACCGAATCGAACACGTTCGCGGTCGCGCGCGGCCAGACCGTCTTTCACTTGACGGACTACTTCAACGGCTACTTCACCGGGATCGTGGGCGTGAAGCTGTCGCAGCTGCAGTTCACGTCCTGTCAATTCGTGCTCGGGCAGGTCACGCCGGAGGGCCGCGTCCACATGACCATGTACGACGCGACGACCGGCGAGGTGATCAACACGCCGCTCGGCACCATGGTGCGCAAGGGCGGACAGTGGACGATGGTCAACCAGATGACCGCTCCGGCGCTGGGCGGGACGCTGAGCCACTGGGCCTACATGATTCAGTCGAAGCCCGGCGACCGTAATTTCGAGAACCTGCCGTACGTGCACGAGTCGGTCCCGGAGTTCCTCTCGGCGTGCCCGCAGGGACCGACGATCCAGCGCTGAGCGCCGGACGCGAATCCCGGCGGCGCGTTCGCAGTGCGCCAGTTGTCCTAACGGACTTTGTAATTGTCGAGCATCATCTCCGAGCGCAGCCAGCCCGGCGTGATCGCCACCGCGGTGGCGCCGTGCGGCGCGAGCTCGTGTCCCGCCGAGAACGCGAGCCGATTCACCGCCACCTTCGCGAGGTCGTAGAACGTCGAGATCCGGTAGCGTGAGGCGTTGTCGTCGCGCGTTCCATCCGTGACCTCGACGAGCAGGCCTCCCGGGCGCTCGATCAGGAGCGGCAGCAGGTGATGCGAGGTGACGAGGTGGGTGTCGATCGCGAGGCGGAGGAGGCGCAGTCCCTTGTCGAGATCGTGCTGCCAGATCGGCTTGTTCCAGTCGGGCGGGCCGCCCTTGAGCTCCTCCGCGCCCCAGATGTCGTTCACCACGACGTCGATGTGGCCGAAGCGATCGCGGACCTGCTCGGCGAGTCGACGGACCTGCGCGGGGTCGAGGTGATCGACGACGAAGGGGATGCCTACGCCGCCGAGCGAGGTCACGAGCTCGGCGCTCTCCTCGATCGTCTCGGGGCGATCGTAGTCGGAGCGCAGCGCGCGCGAGCGGCTGCTGCGCCCGGTGCAGAGCACCGTCGCGCCGGCTTCTCCGAGCGCCGCTGCGATGCCGCGTCCCGCCCCGCGCGTCGCGCCGGCGACCACGGCGATGCGGTCGCGCAGCGCGTCCGGATCGGCAGACCAGCTCGTCACGCCGCCAACGCACCGCGCCCGCGTGCACGCCCGGCGCGCGCGCCGCTCACGCGATCGCCTCGAGGAAGCTTCGCGAGTCCGCGACCGCGCCGAACACGCCGCCCTGCATCTTGATCATGTGCAGCGCCGCGCGGTGATTGCCCATGTCGGTCGCCGCGCAGCAGTCGAAGAGCAGGAGGCACTCGAAGCCGCGGTCGTTCGCGTCGCGCATCGTCGTGTGCACGCACACGTCGGTCGTGATGCCCGTCAAGACCAGGTTCCGGATGCCGCGCAAGCGCAGCAGCATCTCGAGGTCGGTCGCGTAGAACGAGCCCTTGCCGGGCTTGTCGATGATCGACTCGCCGGGCAGCGGCGCGAGCTCGGGGATGATCTCCCAACCCGGCTCGCCGCGCACGAGGATGCGCCCCTTCGGGCCGGGATCGCCGATGCCGGCGCCGATCTGGCGCGAGCGCCAGCGCTTGTTCTCGGGCAGGTCCGACAGGTCGGGGCGATGGCCTTCGCGCGTGTGGATGATCGTGAAGCCGCGCTCGCGCATCGCGCGCAGCACCGCAGAGATGGGCTCGATGCACGCGCGCATCGGCGTGATGTCGTAGCCCATCAGATCGACGTAGCCGCCCTTGCCGCAGAAGTCGGTCTGCATGTCGATGACGAGCAGCGCCGTGTTCTCGACACGAAGGTCGCCGTCGTACGGCCAGGCGTAGGGTTCCGAAGTGGGGATCGTCTTGGCCATGACGCAGGATTCCCTCATTTCACGATCGAGTCCACGATGCTGCCGAGGAAGTGGCGCGTGTCCCAGGGGTCGGGCGGCGTCGTCCCGCGCCCCGGGACGAGCCCCACCGACGGGTAGCGCTCGAACAGCGACGGATCCGCGATCGGCGGGCCGGGGTCCTTCACGTAGCGGCCGTGGCCCACGACCACGAGGTCGAGGCTCGGGAGCACGTAGATGTGCTGGCCGTCGAAGCCGCGCGCCTCCATCGCGTCGCCGCTCGGCACGACCTGCACGCCGCGCTGCGCCTGCGCCTCCGCGACGCCGGCGAGCGCCGCCACGGCGAGCAGGACGATCCGGCCGACGCCCCCCAATCGCTGGTACGACATCGTCTTCTCCACGGGCTTGGTTGGTTCTTGGCCCGGAGGACGTGGTCGGTTGGAGCGCGGAAGGCTGGGCCGCGCGCAGGATGGAACCGGCGCGCGCTCGGCAAGCAAGATTCTTCTCCATCCGGACCAGCGACGCTGCCATCCGGCTTGGCCGCGCCGAGGCGCGTCTCGCGGCGAGCCGCGTGGGCGGTGTTAGAAAAAATTCTTTCTTGATCTCCAGCGGCGCACGCTCCTAAAAATTCGGCTCGAGGCGTCATGGGGAGGCTCTGCACCTTTGCGCGTTCCCGCGTCCGTGCGTTCGCGGACGGCGACGCGCGGGCGCGTTCGCGAATCGTGCACGCTCGACCCGGTGGCGAAGAGGGGCGCGCGCGAGCCGTCCGGAATGGGAGGAGGGGATGAGGGGCGCGCCCGGGATCGCGAAGTCGCCGCTCGCCATCGCGCTCGTCCTCGCCGTCGTCGTCTTCGTCTGGCTCGAGAAGACGATCCCGCCCGGCCTCGAGCTCTTCGTCGTGCCGGACACCTACCACTACGCCGAGATGGGCCGGCAGATCGCGCGCGGCGAGGGCTTCACCTCGCTGCAAGCCTATCCCTACCTGCTGGCGTGGTTCCGGGCGCACGGCGTGTCGACCGATCCACCGTGGCCCAACATCGCGCGCTTCCCGTTGATCCCCTTCGTCTATGGCGCGGTCTTTCCCGTGCTCGGCGCGAGCAAGGTCGCGATCGACGTCGTCCACGGGTTCTTCTTCGTCGCGACCGCGGTGACCACGCTCCTGCTCGGCGCGCGCCTGTTCGGCATGGCGCCCGCGCTCGCGGCGTCGATCGCCTTCGCGACCAACTCGGCGCAGATGGTGATGGCACGCCTTGGTCTGCTCGAGACGGGGGCGGCGTTCTTCCTGGTCGCTTCGATGCTCGCGCTGGTCGCGACGCTCGACGAGGGTGCGCGTCCGACCGGGAAGCACGCGATCGGACGGCCGATCTGGCTCGGGCTCGTTTCGGGGCTCGGCGTGCTGCAGCGCTACGACCTGCTGTCGTTCGCGATCACGGCCGGGCTGGTCGTGCTCGTCGGTCGGGGCCGGGTCGGCAGAAGGCAGCTCCTCTGGATGCTGCTCGGGTTCTCCGTACCGATCGTCTTCTGGGTCGGGCGAAACTCGATCTCGTTCGGCGACCCGATCGCGTTCGTCGGCATCGATCGGAACCTGTTCGGAAAGGTGGGGACCGCGGACCCGTACCGCTCCCACGAGTACGTCGGATTCTGGCCGGCGCTGCGCGAGAAGAGCGACCTCATTCTCGCGAAGCTGCCGGACTTCGTCTGGCCGTTCGCCCGGTGGGACACGGTCTTCGGCGAATGGACGGCCTGGCTCGTGCCGGCATTCGTCGTCGGGAGCGCGTATCTGCTCGCCGTCCGTCACCCGGCGGTGCGGCCTTGGGTGGCGCTCGTGCTCGCCTTCCTGATCCGCACCGCGATCTTCACCGTCACCCACCACGAGCGCAGGTTCTATCTGTCGTTCGCGCCCTTGCTGTACGTCTTCTCGCTCGGCGCGCTGTGGACGCTGTTCGTGTCGGTCGCTCGGCCCGCCAGGGTGCTGCGCGGCGCGGTCGCGACGGCGGTCGTGGTCGGTCTGCTGTTCCCGGTTCGCTGGGCGTTGCCACGCGTCTTCCTTCCGCTCGTCGGCATCCCGGTGTCTCCGTTCCTCGGGCTGCCTCCGATCGCCCTGCCGGCTCCAGGCAACGACGCCCGCGCCGCCGAACAAGCGACCGGCGGCGCTGCGAGCGATGAATCGAGCCACTACGGTCGAGGACCCGCGGGCGATGCGTCTCCGCAGCCCGCGGAGCCGATCGCGGCGATCGGTGCGAAGCCTGCCACGCCGCTGGCGAAGCTGCGCAACGACACGTTCCTCTTCCGCGCGATCCGCGAGCGGCTCCCCGCGAACGGCGTGATCGCGACGTCGTGGACCGAGGAGGTCTCCTGGTACGGCGAGCGCCCCGCGCTCTACATCGGGCCGGACAAGCTGCGCGTGGCGGAGCGGCTCGGCGTCCGCCCGATCGCGCTGCTCTACCGGACGAACAGCGAGACCTCCGTCGTCAACTCGCTGCGGCGTCAAGGGCTTCTCGACGACTTCGTCGTCGTCTACCGCGGCCACCTCGCGACGCTGTGGGTCCACCGCAAGCTCGCACGCGCCTGGCCGCGGATGGAGGGAACGTCTGCGTCCCAGGTCGCGTTCCCCGTCGCGTCACGGCTCGCGGCGGTCACGCACGACGCAGCACCGCCGCGTCCGCGCGCGCCGCGCCTGGTCGTGCTGTACGCGCCGTGCACGGTCAACGCCGATCACCTCGCGCCCTATCGCGCGGGCGTCTTCTACACGCCGCACCTCGCGCGCTTCGCCGAGCAGGCGACGGTCTTCCTGCGCAACCAGAGCGAGGCCGACCAGTCGGGCACCGCGTACGCCGCGCTGCTCACCGGCCGCGAGGCCGACGGGCACCGCGTCTTCGCGCATCCGCTCCGCCTTCCCGACGACGTCACGACGATCACCGAGGCGTTCGCCGAGGCCGGCTGGGACGTCCACTTCTGGGCCGACCACGGCATGGCCTCGCCGCGGCTCAGCTACGCGCAGGGCGTTCCGCGGCAGAACCTGTCGCGCAAGCCTCTGTCGGGCGACGACCCGCGTCTGCTCGAGATCCTCGACCGCGTCGCGCGCGACCCGAGCTACCGCGCGCTCGTCGTCACCAACTTCACGGTGACGCACTACCCGTACAAGGACCGCATCGCCGAGCTCCGCGCGCGCTTTCCCGAGCAGACCGCGGCGCTCACGGCGGGCTTGACCGACGAGCGGATCAAGCACCTGGCGCTGACCTACCAGGCCACGCTCGCGCTGCAGAAGGACTTCCCCGGGACGCGCAGGCGTCTTGGCTTGACGGACGACGACGTGCGCGACCTCGTCCGCGTCGTCGAGCTGCTCTACGTGTCGAACGTCGCGTACCTCGACGAGCTCTTCGGCAGCGTCGTGCACGCGATCGACGCGCGCGGCCTCGACGACGAGAGCCTGATCGTCTTCACGGCCGACCACGGCGAGGTGCTCTACCGCGACAACGCGCTCTTCCCGTGGTCGCACGACTTCCAGCTCGCGCCCGAGGTGCTGCGCACGCCGCTCCTGATCCGCGGCGGCGGCGCGCGGCCGGGAGCCTTCCCCGCGGTGACGCGCGCGATCGACGTCCTTCCGACGATCGCCGCTCTCGCCGGCGTCCCGGTGCGCGATCCGGGCGTCACGGGCGTCGACCTGTCGCGGGCCGTGCGTGGCGAGGCGGAGGCGCCGCGGCTCTTGGCGTTCGGCCACACGCCGAAGGTCCGCAGCGACGTCGTCAAGCGCGGTCAGGAGAGCTGGCTGCTGTTCGGGAGCTACTTCCCGACGACGAGCATCGAGGAGATCTGGGTCTCGGTGCGCGACGGGGACGTGGTCGCGAAGTACCGCAGGCGCGAGGACGGGGGCTTCGGCTTCGAGGTCTTCGATCTGGCGAGCGACCCGGAGGAGCGGCGCAACCTCTACCGCCCCGGCGACGCGAGACACGCGGCGCTCGCGGAGAAGCTCGTGGAGTACAAGCGGCGGCTCGTCGAGGCGCACGATCAAGCGGCGGGGGTGTCGAAGCCCCGCGAGGTGGACGCCGACGAGCTCGAGAAGCTTCGCCAGCTCGGCTACGTGCAGTGAGCGCGTGACGGGCCGGATCAGAGCGCGACGTCGAGCCGGTACGCGATGACGCCCACCTCGGCGCCGGCCTCGCCGAGCCCGAGGTCGGCCGCGCTGAGGTCGAACTCGGCGCAGCGCCGAAAGCCCATCTGCTCGTAGATCTTCCGCGCGGCGCGCATGAACGACGCCGTGTGGATGCCGACCGTCGGCGCGCTGCGCGCGCGGGCGCCGTCGAGGCAGGCCTCCGTCAAGCGTCGCCCGAGGCCGCGGCCGCGCGCGCGTGGGTGCACCGCGAGCTTGCGGAACCCGGCCCAGCCCTGCGGCAGGCCGAGCCCCTCCGTGCTCGCGTCGGCGAAGAACTGCACGCTGCCGTCGATCCTTCCGGCGACCTCCGCGACCAGCACCTCGGCCTCCTGCCAGGAGTCGGACAGACGGCGCAGGTCGGCGACGTAGCCCTCGAACACCGAGGCCGGCACCTCGCTGCGGTACTGCGCGTACGCCGCGACCGACAGCTCCTCGACCTCGGGGATCTCGCGTCGCGTCGCGCGGCGGATGACGACCTCGGCATCGGACATCGTCGTGCTCCTCGTGCTTTTACTCCTGTCAGGAGGGGCGGCTATGCTCTCGACAGGAGTAAGTCAATCAGGGTAGGGCAGCGACCATGCGCGACGACCGCCCGCTCACCGTCACCTCGTTCGCGATCCTCGGCTTGCTCGCCGTGCGGCCCTGGTCGACCTACGAGCTCGCGAAGCAGATCCGCCGCAGCCTGAGCCACCTCTGGCCGCGCGCGGAGAGCAACCTCTACGCGGAGGCGAAGCGCCTCGTGGCCGGCGGCCACGCGGCGGCGCGCCGCGAGCAGTGCGGCGAGCGGCGGCGCACCGTGTACCGGATCACGCCGAAGGGCCGAAAGGCGCTGCGCGAGTGGCTCGCAGCGCCGGGCGGCGAGGTGTGGTTCGAATCCGAGCCGCTGCTCAAGGTGTTCTTCGCCGAGCAGGGCAGCAAGGCCGATCTGCTCGGCACGCTGCGCGCGATCGGCGACGGGGCGCTGATCCAGCAGGAGGCGCTGCGCCGCATGGCCGAGGACTACCGCGCCGGCGCAGGGCCCTTTCCGCAGCGTCTCGCGCTGAGCGTGCTCGCGCTCGGGCTCGTCTGGGAGCATCTGCAGGCCACCATCGAGTGGTCGCGCCGCGCCGTCGCGGTGGTGGAGGGATGGCGAAAGCCCGGTCCCGGCGAGGCGCCCGTCTGGCCCGAGGGAATCTTTGGGCGGACGTCCCGCGCGAGCGCGACGCGATCCGCTCCCAGGTCGGCGAGGCGCGCGCGGGCTGCGCGTCGCTGACGCGTCAGCAGCAGCCGCTGCCGGGAGCGCACGCCGCAGGCGCGGCGGTCGTCTTCCGGTAGCGCTTGCCCTTGGTCTCCGCGGGGTCGCGCACGTCGTTGCGGTTGCAGTCGAACGGCTTCGCGCGCGACAGCGGGATCTCCTCGAGCGGCGGCACCGGGATCACGTCGCGGCCGTAGGGCTCGCCCGTCAAGATCCGGAAGGTCTTGTCGCACACTGCCACGCGCTGACCGCGCAGCAGCACGTGCCCGTCGTCGTCCTCGACCTTCTTCCACGGCCCCTTGTAGATGACCGCCTGGTTGCGCTCCCAGCACGGGCCCTGCTTGCCCTTGCGCGCGGTGACGGTGACGCTCCGGAACTCGATCCCGCGGATCGTCTGCCACGGCTTCTCGTCGCGCTTCTCGATCGTGATGGCGTGGAAGCCCGCGCGCTCGAACGCGTGCAGCAACTCCGCCTCCTGGAAGGCGCCCGAGATGCAGCCGCTCCAGAGCTTCGGGTCGCGCTTCATCTCCTCGGGCACCGGCTCGTCCGACACGATGTCGCTGATCGCGACGCGGCCGCCGCGCTTGAGCACGCGGAACATCTCGCTGAAGAGCTGCTCGCGCGCGCCTTCCTCGACCAGGTTCAGCACGCAGTTCGAGATGATCACGTCGACCGACTCGTCCTCGATCATCGGCTGCGTGCTGCGCAGCTGCGCCTTCATCTGCTCGAAGCGCGCGAGGTCGTCGCTGTTCGTGATCGGGTTCTTCGCGAGCCAGGCGTCGACGGCGTCGAGCGACAGCGCGAGGTCCTGGATGCGGCCGCGGTGGAACTCGACCACGTCGTAGCCGAGCTTCTTCGCCATCTCGCCGCGGTAGCGCCGCGCGAGCGCGAGCATCTCCGGGTTGAAGTCGACGCCGATGACGCGCCCCTTGCGGCCGACGATCTGCGCCGCGATGTAGCAGATCTTGCCGCCGCCGCTGCCGAGGTCGAGCACCGTGTCGCCCTCGCGGACGTACGCCGACGGGTCGCCGCAGCCGTAGTCCTTGTCGCGGATCTCCTGCGGGATCAGCTCGAGGAAGCGCGGGTCGTAGGTGACGGGACAGCAGAGCGCCGTCTCCCTCACCTTGGCCGCCGCCTCGTAGCGCGCGCGGACCGCGGTCTCGGGGTGCATCGTGGCTGCCGGGATGGCCATGCGTCACCTCGCCGTTCGAGCGTTCGATCGTTCGAGCGGTGTCATGCCGCCGCGTGGGCGGGGACGCAACCGCGTCGCCGCGCAAACGCCTTCGCAAGCGCGCAGACACATAGGGCATCTTTCCACACTGCTTTGCGGGCGCGAGACGCTGACGAAGTTGCGCGATCCGGAGACGCGGCGCAGCGAAATGGGACGTTCTTCCCCACCGCAGCATGCGGCTCGGATCCATCGCGGCTTTCCGGCGGCGCTCTGGGGCAAGAGTCCACACTCGCGTCTGCGACGGGTGCACACGTCGCGTGCTCGGGCGGGCAAGTGGATTGCTCGCGAGGCGGCGGCTCGAGAGGTCATCGCCTTGGTCAAGACACGACGCTCCCCTCGCTGCACCGTCTTCGCTACCGTCTTCGCGACCGCGCTCGCCGGCGCGTGGCTGCTCAGCGCCGCCGCCGCGCACGCGCTCGACTTCTACGTCGACGCTGCGGCCGGCGACGACACGCGCGGTCCGCTCGAGGCCCTGTCGCCAGCGACGCCGTGGCGAACGATCGACCACGCGCTGCGCCAGGTCCAGCCGGGCCACACGATCCGCGTGCGGCCGGGGACGTATCCCGAGTCGGTCGGCACCGCGTGCGACGCGGTGAGCCTGGTCGCGGACGAGGGGCTCGGATCCGTCTTCCTCGAGCCGCCCGCGGGGGCGGTCGGCGTCGACGTCCGGCACCGTGACGTGGTCGTCGACGGCATCGCGGTGCGCGGCGGCGCGACCGGCCTGCGCGCCGAGCTCGCGGACGGCCTGCGCGTTCTGCGCAGCGCGTTCGTCGCGCAGAGCGGGACCGGGGTCCGCGTCGTCGGCTCGGCCTCGGTGCAGATCGACTCCGTGGTCGTGGCGTCGTCCGGCAAGGCGGGCATCGAACTCGAGCGCTCGGCGCCGTCGCTCGTGCGCAACAACCTGGTCTACGACACCGGCACCTGGGGCATCGTCGTCGAGGGCGAGGCCGCGGGTGCGCAGCTCGACACCACGCTCGCCTTCAACACGGTCGCCTACAACGGCGGCGCGAGCGGTGGCGGGATCTTCCTGCGCGAGGTCGCGGTCGACGTGCGCGACAACGTGCTCGCCTTCAACGAGCCGATCGGGCTGCGCGTCGGCGCGGGCGCGGTGCCGCACGTGCGGCACAACCTGATCTTCGGCAGCGGGCAGCTCGTGTTCCCCGAGGGCAGCGCGCTCGGTCCGGGGAACGTCGTCGCGGATCCGCTGTTCACGCAGCCGGCGGGCGCGGACGGCGTCCTCGGCGGCCCGGACGGCTTCCTCGACGACGACTTCTCGCTGCAGCAGCTCGCCGCGGGCGACGCGGCGCAGAGCCCCGCGGTCGACGCGGGCTCCGTCGCCGCCGCAGAGGACATCGGGGGCAGCACGCGGCGCGACGCCGAGCTCGACGCCGGCGTCGCCGACCTCGGCTTCCACCGCGGCGCCCGGCTCGCGGACGCCATTCCGGACGCGCTGCCCGTGCCGGCGCCGGCGCCGGGCAGCGGCGCGACCTACTGGGTCGACTGCGCGGCGGGCGACGACACGCGGAGCAAGGCCGAGGCGGTCTCGCCGGCGACGCCGTGGCGGACGATCGGGCGCGCGGCGCGCATGCTCGCGTACGGCGAGGTCGCGATGGTGAAGCCCGGCGCGTGCGCAGAGGAGATCGAGACGCGCACGGCGGGCGTGACCTTCGCCGCCGCGACGCCCGGCAGCGTCGTCGTGGAGCCGCCGGCGGGCAAGAACGGCTTCAACGTGCAGCACGACGACGTGACGATCGACGGCTTCGTCGTGCGCTCGCCGCACCAGGGCGTGCTCGGCGCGAAG
>DATCMB010000003.1 GCA_036563615.1 Candidatus Binatia bacterium | reverse complement strand
CGGGCCATCGCGTCGTAGGTGAACCGGACCTCGCGGCCGTCGGGGAGCTCGACGGCGCTGAGCATGCCGGCGCCGTTCCAGCGGTAGCGGGTGGTGTCGCCGAGGACGTCGGTCTTCTCGATGAGGTTGCCGTCGTCGTCGTGCTTGTACCGCGTGCCGTCCGCTTCTTCGATGCGGCCGCCTCGGCCGTAGCGCCGGTCGCTCAGGTCGGGGGTGCGGTAGATGTTGCCGACGGCGTCCATGGCGCGGTGCTGTTCTTCGCCCCAGGGGAGGCGGGCCCACACCAGTCGGCCGCGCGCGTCGTGTCGATAGTAGGCGTGTCCGAGCTGGTCGTCGAGGATGGCGCGGATTTGGTCGTCGCCTTCCCATTGGTAGCGCTTTTCGTTGAGGGTGCGCTCGGTGCCGTCTTGGCCGCGGAAGGTGACCGTGCGCCGGAGCGGCCGGCCGACGACGTCGCGGTGCAGTAGGCGGCCATCGGTTTCCGTAGGAATTCGCCGCGAACTGGCGGTCCAGGAGGTGCGCCGGCACCATTCGCGTTCAAGACGGCGACGGAAAGCGAGAGGGCCCAGGTGTCCGCCTGAGCCCTCGGTCGGGTTTCGACGACGGAGCCCGACGACACGACCTTCGCTCACGGGCGTGAGCGGCGGCAAGAAATCGTCGCGTCCTCGCGGGGCGCGTGCGGCACGAGTGCGAGACCGGGCGCGAGGCACGCTGCCCGTGGTGCAAGGCGATCTTCGTGGTCTGCGAGTGCTGCGACCGCGGGCAGGTCTACTGCTCGATCGGACACCGTGACGCAGCCCGGCTCGTGTCGAGGCGCGCGAGCAACGCACGGCACCAGGCGAGCGAGGAGGGCCGCGCCGACCACGCGCAGCGTAACCGCGAGTACCGCACCCGCCGACGTGCGCTCGCGGTGCGCGTGACGGGACACCCTGCCGACAACTTGCCTTCCGTCGCCATCGTCGCTCCGGCCGAGCGCGCGCCCCTCGTCACGCCGACGTCGTCCGCGCCGCGTTCGTCCGGAGACGAGAAGCATGAACACGCTGGTGAGATTGTCCGCGGAGCCGACGCGGACGCGGGTCCTGATCACGCAGGGCCCGACGGACATGTGCAAGGCCATCTTGCCGCCGAGCACGGCGGCGCACCCTCGCGCCGTCCCGACGCTGCTCGAGGGCCTTTCGCTCTTCCTGAACGAGCGCCTCTGCGTTGTGCTGTCTGTGGACGAGCAGTCCGCTTCGTGCGACTCGCTCGGCCTCCTCGACGCGCTCGGCTTCGGCGAACGGAGCGTCTTCTACGAGGTCGGGATCGCGGCCCGCCTCTCACGCGCTGAGCGACGGCGCGGCGAGCGCGCGCTGCACCTTGCGGGCGGCGACTTCCGCGACCTGCGGCAGCTGACGTGGGAGTGGGCGCGATGACCATCGAGCGCAGCACCGAGGTCGAGATCCGTCGCCTCTACTTCCGCGAGCACTGGAAGCGCGGGACCATCGCCACGCAGCTCGGCGTGCACAGCGACGTCGTCGCGCGTGTCATCGGGCCGCTCGGTCCCGAGCCGAAGAACGCCGCGCCGCGTCCCACCGTGCTCGACGACTACCGCGGCTTCGTGCTCGAGACTCTCGAGCGCTACCCGCGCCTGACGTGCACGCGCATCTACGACATGATCGTGGAGCGCGGCTACACCGGCAGCCTGCGGACGCTCCGCCGCTTCGTCTTCGTGCACCGACCCCGCGCGCGGCGCGAGGTCTACGTGCGCATCGAGACGCTGCTCGGAGAGCAGTCGCAGATCGACTGGGCCCACGTGGGGCACATCCGCGTGAAGGGCGGTACGCGGCCGCTCTACTGCTTCGTGCTCCTGCTCAAGCACTCGCGCGCGATGTGGGCCGAGCTCGTGCTCGAGCAGACGACGGCGAGCCTGATCCGCTCGCTCGTGCGCGCGGCGCAGTACTTCGGCGGCGTCACGCACCAGTGGCTCTTCGACAACCCCAAGAGCATCGTCGCTGCGCGCGAGGGCAGCGCCATTCGCTTCGCGCCCGACCTCGTCGAGCTCGCCGGCACGTTGCACGTGTCGCTCCGCGCGTGCCGCGTCCGAAAGCCGACCGACAAGGGCGGCGTCGAGCGCGGCATCCGCTACCTCAAGACGCGCTTCTTCCCGGCGCGCGTCATCCCGTCGCTCGAGGCCGGCAACGC
>DATCMB010000002.1 GCA_036563615.1 Candidatus Binatia bacterium | reverse complement strand
TCCGGACGCGGTGCTCTACGGCGTGTCGCTCGGCGTGCTGTTCCGGATCGAGCGCGGCGGGCTGCGCGACGCGCTCCTCGGCGCGGTCGCGTTCCTCGTCGGCGCGCTGCCG
Organism: Candidatus Binatia bacterium; assembly: GCA_036563615.1. NCBI lineage: Bacteria > Candidatus Binatota > Binatia (SeqCode) > Binatia bacterium. Next base: position 1,594 of record DATCMB010000002.1, on the reverse strand, counting down.
CTCTTCGCCTACAACACGGTGACGCAGGGACATCCGTTTGCGTTCACGCAGGGCGCGGAGTTCCGCGAGGTTCTGTCGGTCGTCGGGACGCCGTGGCTCGTGCTCGCGCAGACGATGTTCGAGTCGGGCGGTGCGTTTCGCCTGGCGAACCTCTGGCAGACGCTGCCCGGCAACGTCGCGCACCTCGAGCGCTCGTTCGGCTGGCTCGGTCTGCTGACGCTGCTCGGCGTCGCGTGGGGAATCCGCGTGCGACGGCCGCTCGTCGCGGCGTTCGCGCCGTACCCGCTCGTGGCGGTGCCGTTCTACAGCTGCTGGTCGCATCCCGACGCGCGCTACCTGGCGGGTGCTGCGCTGTGCTTGATCCCGCTGACGGCGGTGGGGACGGCGGTCGCCTGCCGGCTCGTGGCCGACGAGCGTCGCTCGCACGCGTGGCGGATCGCGGCCTTGCTCGCGGCCGCGCTGGTGCTCGGGCAGCGCTGGCTGCCGCACGCTCTGCGCGTGCCCGCGATCGGCGTCCGGGAGAGCGTGCTCGCGGGCGCGCTCGCGGCGTCGGCGCTGCTACCGCTCGTGCCGCGCGCCGGACGTGCGCTGAGCCGTCTCGCGCCGCTTCTGCCCGCGCTCGCGCTCGTCGCGCTCGCCGGCGTGCGTCTCGCCGCGAGCTCCGCGCAGCGCGATCCGTTCCAGCGCCCGCAGGTCGAGCAGGCGCGCGCGGCGCTGGGCGCGCTCGTTCCGCGGGGCTCGCTGGTCATCACCAGCGAGGCGCTCGGGCGTCCCGCAGAGAACATCGCGCACTATCTCGGGGTCGACGCGCTCTATCTCTCGGAGCTCGCCCTGCTCCGTCGCCAGGGACCGGAAGCGGCGGTGCTCGCCATCCTCTCTGGCCGGCGCGCCTTCTTCCTGGTCGACCAGCGTCAGGTCGTCGCGCTCGACGAAACGATGCGCGACATCGCGGCGCTGCGCGTCGTCGGACGCAAGCGTGGACCCGCTCTGCTCGAGTGGTTCGTCGACCCGCGCAGCGCGCCGCGCGGCGTCGTCCTGTACGAGCTGGTGATGACCGAGGAGCAGAAGGACCGCGTCCGCCGCTTCCTCGGGATCGACTCGGGTGCAACATAAGGCGAGCAGGGCGCTGCTCGTGCGTGGGTGATGCGGTAGGTGCGGTGACATGCGACGGCGACAGCAAGGACGTCTCGTTCGCTGGGCGGCGCTGGTTCTCGGCGCGCTCGCGGTGCTCGTGGCGGCGCGCGGCCTCGAGCGGCACAACACGTGGTACCTCGCGAGCGACCAGTTCGCGTTCCTGACGTTCGCTGCGGATCTCGCCCGCGGCACGGTGTTCCACGACCCGAGCGACCTCGATCTGGTCGCGCCGAACCGCAATCCGGCGCGCAGCTACGACGTCTTCGCGCAGACCTATCTGTGGCGGGAGGGGAAGCTGTACTCGCGCTACCCTCCAGGGTTCCCGGCGCTGCTCGCGCTCGCGGGCTTCGTCGGCGGCGAGACGGCGCAGCACTGGCTGAACCCGCTTCTGTACTTGACGATCCTGGTGGTGCTCGGGGTCGTGACCTGGGAGGCGGTGCGGCCGAACGACCGCGTGCTC
>DATCMB010000001.1 GCA_036563615.1 Candidatus Binatia bacterium | reverse complement strand
GAGCCGGCTGTCGAGCGCGTGCGCGTCGCCGACCAAGCGACACCGCCCGCCTGGATGGCCGAAGCGTGCGAGGTCGTCGTCGGCGACCTGCGCGACAGCGACGTCGCGCGTCGCGCCGTTCGCGGGCAGACACACGTCGTCCACCTCGCCGCGATCGTCGGCGGTATCGCCAACTTCCACCGCTGTCCCCAGACCCTTTTGGCCGCCAACACAGCGCTACTCAACGCCGTCTTCGACGCCGCGATCGCCGAGCGGGTGGAACGCCTCGTCTACGTCTCGTCCTCGATGGTGTTCGAACGCGCCACCCGCTTCCCCACGCCCGAAGAGCACATCGACGAGTGCCCGCCGCCACGGTCCGCCTACGGCTTCTCGAAACTCGCCGGCGAGGTGATGTGCCGCGCCGCCCACGCCGAGCACGGGCTCGAATACGCGATCTGCCGACCGTTCAACGCCTACGGCCCGGGCGAGATGCCGGCGTCCGAACCGGGAATCGCGCACGTCGTTCCCGATCTGCTGCACAAGGCTCTGCGCTGCCAGCGGCCGCTCGAGATCTTCGGGTCCGGTCGCCAGACGCGCACGCTCACGCACGTCGACGACATCGCCGAGGGCATCGCCCGCTGCTGCTTCCATCCAGCTGCCGCTTGCGAGGACTTCAACATCTCGGCCGCCGAGGAGCTGACCGTTGCCGAGATCGCCGAGCTCTGCTGGCAGGCGTGCGGGAACGATCCGGCCGAGTTCGAGCTGCGCAGCGTGCCGTCGTTCGAGGTGGACGTGCAGCGCCGTTGGCCGAGCGTCGAGAAGGCGCGCCGGCTGCTCGACTTCGAAGCCCGCGTACCGCTGCGCGAGGGCATCGCCAGGACGGCCGAGTGGCTGCGGCGCGAGCTCGAGCCAGAACGCGCGAGCAGCTACGGCGCGAACTCGCCGTAGAGCGCGCGAATGTCGTCGATGTAGCGCTCGCGGGCGAAGTGCTCGCGTGCGCGGGCGAGGTTGCGCTCGCCCTCGGCCCGGCGCCGGGCAGGGTCGCCCCAAAGCAGCGCCATCCGCTCGGCGAGCTCGTCGACCGCTCCCGGTTGCACGCACGAGTCGTCGCCCACCAGCTCCGGCAGCGCACCTGAACGCGCTGCGACGACGGGCAGCCCGGCGGCAAGCGCCTCGAGCGCCGCATAGCCGGCGAACTCGGGCACGAGCGACGGAACCAAGACGAACGCCGCCTCGGCTCGCAGCCGGCGTAGCTCGTCGGCGCTCGCCCAGCCGCTGAAGCGCACGTCGGCGGCGAGCTCTCGCGCCAACGCGGCGAGCCGCGCCTGCTCGGGTCCGGCGCCGGCGACGACGAGCGGCACACGCGCAGCACTGGCGGCACGGAGGGCCCACTCGACTCCCTTCTCGGGAACGAGACGAGCGGCAACCAGCGCGTAGCGCCCGGTGTCGGCGCACGACGACGAAGCGAAGGCGTCGGGCGGCAGGTAGTGCGGCACGACCCGGACGCGCTCCTCCGGAACAC